>DATKXL010000219.1:0-10739 GCA_035529055.1 Bacteroidales bacterium | reverse complement strand
TATAAGTGAAGAATCAGCAGGACTGATCAGGTCGTTGCCAAAAGAGAGGATATTTCTTGAAACTGACGGGGCTGAGGTTGATATAAGGGATATTTATAACAAAGTAGCTCTCGATTTAGACATACCGGTTGAGGAATTGAAAGCTATAATTCTTTCAAATTTTAACAAGGTGTTTTTACCCCCCATCCCCCCAAGTGGGGCTTTGTAAGGATCAGTAAATGAATAAGTCCCCCCTGGGGGATTTAGGGGTTTAACTTACAAGGAGATAAGAAATTTAAATATTTATTAAGAACAGCATTATGACGAACTGGCTTTCCCGAACCGAATTACTACTGGGAAGTGAAGGATTAAGAAAACTCAAGGCTTCCAATGTTCTGGTTGTCGGGTTGGGTGGTGTAGGGTCATATGCTGCAGAGATGATATGCAGGGCTGGAACCGGTAAAATGACTATTGTGGATGGAGACACCATTCATCCTTCAAACAGGAACAGGCAGCTTCCTGCTCTCAAAAGCACTGAGGGATTAGATAAAGCTGAGGTCATGGGGGCAAGGCTCCTGGATATTAATCCTGAACTTGATCTCAGGATAATAAAGGAGTACATCCGTGATGAACGTATGATTGAAATACTTGATGCCGGTTTTGATTATATTGTTGATGCAATCGATACTCTTTCCCCAAAGATCTTTCTGATCTATCATTCTCTTCAGAGAAAATACCCTGTTGTCAGTTCAATGGGGGCCGGCGGCAAGTTTGATCCGACAGTAATAAAGATCTCGGATATCTCTGAGACGACCGATTGCACATTTGCCAGGATATTAAGAAAGCGTCTTCACCGGCTGGGAATAAGGGAAGGTATTACGGCAGTCTATTCCCCCGAACAGGTTGACAAGACAAAGATCATAGAAACAAAAGAAGAGCAGAACAAGGCTTCAATTGTCGGCACTATTTCATATATGCCGGCGGCATTTGGAATGACATGTGCATCAGTTGTTATACGAGGTCTTCTTAAAAATATAATAAGCAGGGACCCCAATAGCCACAGTCAGCAGAGCTATTGATGACTCAACGGGTCTTTCAAGAAATGAGAGGGACAGAATAAGTATTCCTGTCATTATGTATATTACCTGGGTTACAGGGAATCCCCGTAAACGAAGTGCGTCGGGATCACTTCTCCTGAGCTTCCAGACCCCGATTACTGTCAGAATAGGAAATATACCAAGGGCAAACCCCATATAAGTAAGAACCTGTTCGAATGTTCCGGATAGAGCAAGGATTACCGCAATCAGGCATTGCAGAAGAATAGAGTTGGAGGGAACCTGAAACCTTTCATGGATTTTAGCTGCAGATTTGAAAAACAATCCGTCTCTTGCCATAGAATAATATACCCTGGGTCCTATTATTATGAAGGCACTCAGAGAAGAGAACAGGGCAAAAGCAATGAGAATTGAAAACAGTACATCTGCGGATTTTCCAAACAGGTTACCCATTGCAAGCCCGCCCACTGAAATCACCCCTTTCATCTCATCAGGTCTGATCCCATATACATACAAAATATTAATACCAAGATAAAGCAGCATAACTATTCCTGTTCCATAGATCAGCGACCTCGGAAGGATTTTTGAAGGATTTTTTATTTCAGCACCCAGATAGGTCGAAGCGTTCCAACCCGAGTAGGCAAACATTATCCACATTAAAGAGAGTCCGATAGTTTTCCATCCTGCAAGACCTGATGGCATTTTTTCCCCTGCGATGAAGTTACCGACATCTCCTTTTCCCGAGGAAAAACCTGCGACCAGCAGGAAAACAATCAGTACAACTTTTAAAATAGTAAGTACATTCTGGATTTTAGCGCCGTATTTTATCCCCCGGTAATGAATAAATGTGAAGATAAGGATGACACTGATTGCAAGCAGTTTCTTTGTTAATTCAGGTCCCATTATACCGGCACTCTCGAGCCAGACCGGTAATCCGGGTACAGCTCTTGAAAAGTATTCACTGAAGCCGAGCGCCGAAGCTGCTATCGGAGCAGAAAACCCGACTATGAAAGAGACCCATCCGCTCAGGAATCCAAATATTGGATGATAAAGCCTTGAAAGGAAAAGATATTCCCCGCCTGCTCCCGGCATTGCGGCTCCAAGCTCTCCGTACGAGAGCGCGCCACACAGGGCAATTAATCCTCCGACAGCCCACAGGATAAGCATCAGCACGGGATCATTCAATCCGCTTAGAAGAAGCCCGGAAGTCGTAAAGATCCCGGCCCCGATCATATTGGCTATAACAATGTTTGTAGCAGGGAAGAGTCCCAGCTTTCTCTGCAATTTTTCTTCCGCCATAATCAGACAGGATTATTTTTCAGCTCTTTTGTAACTTATTGATACCCCGCCTCCTGCGGTATTAACAGTAGTCTCATAATTCTTAAGGCTTCTGACATATTCGAGAAAGGCACCCTGACCACCATAACCCCCGCGCCCCCTGCCCGAAATATTGTGTGCTGTAAAACAACCTCCGGCTTTCAGCCTGGGATCAACATCAATGAAATAGTTCTTATACCACTCTTTATCAGCATCGCTGAAAACAAAATCAAAAGGCCCCTTAAGTTCTTTTACAAGGGTGTGTGCATCGGCAAGTCTGGCATCAATGTAATCCGAGAGGCCGGCTTTCTTAAAATTCTCAAGAGCTCTTCTGTGTCTTCCTTCATCAATATCAATCGTAATAAGCTTTCCTCCGGTTTTACTGAGCGCCCATGCTATCCATATACCCGAATGACCAGTTGAGGTCCCGATTTCGAGAGCGCTCTTATAGTTGTTTTTGATAATGATGTCATGAAGCAGCTGACCATCAACAGCAGGTACGTTCATATTGTACCATTGCCTTGAATTATCATTAAGAAATTTCCTGACTTTTTCGTCAAGGGCAGGATTTGATTTAAGTGTCTGAGCAGGACTGATTAGTGAGCCGGCTGATAATAATATAAAACAGATTATAACTATTGAAATGAATCGATTTCTCATATTCTTCAGATTAAAATTTCTAATTACGATTTCAGGTATTTGACACTTATCACACACATTTTATTCCAAAGATCACAAATCTTGAATCAGGTGAATATCGGAAATCTTTTTCTTTTCATAACTTTCCGGTGATAAAAAGCATACAAAAATGATCCCAATCTCATAAAGTATGAAGATTTATATTAATGAGATGGGGGATGATGTCAGATCGCTCTTCGGAAAAATAACCGTTGTGGGGAGCATTTCAAATAGTGATGCAAGGGAATTTGAAACAACGGTCTATTTGTGTGAAGAACCGGAAAGCAGTTTTAATGAATTCTGGAATGAAAGAATTAAACAATTGAAATAAAAACTTATTTTGTGATCGATATTGGCGTTACGGGAATATTAATAAATTTGGCATTTAATAAAGATTTTTAAAACCTTTTTTAATCCTTCAGATTATGAGCTTTTCAGATTTTATAACAGACAATGGGAAGAGGGTATGCAGGGAGCACTATATTCATCTTGTGCAGGTTTCGAGGATCGATGGCAAGCTGACCATCTTTATAATCTTGCCCAGATAATTCTCGCCGATTTTATCTATACATTGCAACTGATCTGTTTAACAAATAATAATAGCTGCAAATAATCTCAATCAATTCATGGAACCATCAGACAACTACAACTTCAGTATTTTCAAGCCGCGAAATCTTCATGGGCGGAAAAACAGGAATGTTATTTTTTCCATGCTCCTGATCTGAGCCGTAACTGTTTTCGGCTTTCAGTTCCTTCTTCGGGCCATACAGAAACCGACGCCCGAAAAAGCTCTTACAATGTTTGAGTCAACCTGGCCAACAGTTTTTACAAACGATATAGCCTCAGTTGATTACAAAACACTTCTTAAATCTCTCGTACTTCTGAAAGGGAAAAACATCTTAAAACCCGAAGACAAGAAAGTTCTTTCGGATGCAATAAGCTGTATCACTTTTAATGTTGTTCCTGACAGCATCCGTACTTCAGTTTTAAAAGGCATTTCAGATTTAAATGCATTAAAATTACAGCTTATTAAAGCAAAAGATCAGGAGTATCTTGCGATTAAGAATATGATTGGAGAAAGATACAAGACGCTTTCTGATATCAGTGCTCCTTATTCGGGATTTAATTATAGCTCTCTTGAAGCGCCAATCTTCATCGGCAGCCTGGAAGAGGAGTATCCTGAATCATTAGGGGATGGTTCATTAGCCAGATTACCGGAAATCATGAAGTTTTATCTTACTCATAATCAATCAATTCTGACCGACACTAAATTTTTGGGATTCCCATTTCATTATTTCTATACCGCGGTGTTTCTGCTGATACTCTTCGTAGCTCTGTGTATAGTGTATAATATATTGATAGAGTGGAGGTTGAAAAAAGAGGGAATTGTCGAATAGAAATAACTTAAATAATTATGAAAAAAATATATTTATTCTTGATTCTTTTCTTTTCAGCAGCCCTATCATTGAGTGCAGAGAGCCTTACCCAGCTGGAAGGCAGTTTTAAGACAGGCCCTGCAATTATTCTTATTGCAATACTGGTGATATTTGTTCTCGTCGGAATCTTTTTCCGTGCAAAAGATCCGGCCGATTACTATGCTGCAGGGCGGAAGATTTCTACAGTTGGCTCAGGTATGGCAATTGCTTCCAACTGGATGAGTGCAGCATCGATACTGGGGATGGCCGGTATGATGTATGGTTTCGGGTACAATGGGCTGGCTTATGTGGTTGGATGGACTGGAGGATATGTTTTACTGCTTATTCTGATGGCAGCCCAGATCCGTAAATATGGAAAATATACAGCCCCCGATTTCATTGGTGACCGGTATTATTCGCGCGATCTGAGGATAGTCAGCGCCATTTTTACCATTTTGATCTCTTTTACTTATTGTGTAGGACAGTTTGGAGGTATAGGGCTGATGTTTAAATGGATTCTGGGACTTGATTATGCCTGGGCAGTAATTATCGGATCATCTGTGGTTTTATTATATACTTTAATTTCCGGGATGATAGGGGCAACGAAAAACATGCAGATACAATATGTAATTATTGTGAGTTCATTCCTGATTCCGGTATTTATTATGGCATTTAAATTTGATTATTTCTGGCTTCTGCCCCAGATCGGCTATGGTGCAGCCGTTACGGATATCGTCCAGGGTATTCCGGCACCGAATATAGCTGATGGGGTAGCCATGATCAATGCTTATGGCCATGATCTTGCCATTGTTCCCAGTCTTGAGTTTGCTATGCCCTGGGATCCCTCAACCGGTACAACGGCTGCATGTACAATTTTCCCTCTTTTCCTTCTTGGGATATGGTGGAGCGGATCGAACCGTGCTGGTGCAAAAGCAGGCCTTTTCGCCGGTTTTCTTATTACAACAATCTCAATAACCTATTTTATCGTCGGATTAAGCGGAGGCAGCCTTCCCGGTCAAGCTTTTATCTCCTATTGGCTGAATGTCTGGTATTTTGCCTGGATAGGCGCACCCCTGGCTATAATTGTGAATATAATCGTCTCATTATTAACATCGCCCACTCCTCTGGAAATTAAGAAATTTCTTGCTGAACAGGTTCATAATTGATGGGATTTAGAGAGATATTTAAAATATCACAAGGAACGAAGGTAATACTTACTATAACCTCCGTAGTTTCGATAATAGCTGTTATTTTTGCATTTTTTTACTACCGTGATATAAACAGGGCGGAGGACCCAAGAATTAAGAATGCCAGGAAATTTCTTCTACAGTACGAAAAAGTTGCCGGGAGTACAGATAGTTATCAGGCATTTCCTTTTCTCGATTCCGCATTTGCCATTTTCAATCTGTTGCCTGACTACAGATCTTCATTTGAGCCAGGGCTGATCTATAATAATAAATGCAGCGCACTTTTGCTTATGGCTATTTATGACAGCACGATAAAAGAGAATGAAAAGAACAACCTGCTTTCACTTTCAATGAAATACTGCGACAGCAGCATTGCTCTCTATAAAAAATGGATTTCTGACTGGGACGATCTCTCCCCTGAAGCAATTAACAACCGGTTAAGTCCTTTCATGAAAGAAGATAATCCGGCATTTAAGGGGTTGAATTATGAGAAGATTTTGGCGCGACGTATAAAAAATATTGTCACTGCCCAGATCGAAACCCCCCGAAGGTTGTCAGTCAGCTATTCAAATAAAGGCACAATTTACAGGCATATGCTGAACCCCGATTCATCTCTTGCTTATTATCAGAAAGCTCTTGTATTATGGAAGGACAACCGTACTGCAAAAAGTAATTTGAATGTTCTGATCGGGGGAGAACCTGTTAAACCAACACTGATTGAATCACTTTTTCCTCCCGACAGGAACAGGGAATAGAGAATAGTTTTACCCTTAATAATAAATTCGAAAGAGCGGAAAATATTTTTGAAAACATATAAATTATTTAAAAGATGAGACGAATCATTGTTATGTTCCTGTTATTTGCATGTGGCATCCTTAAGGTGTCTTCACAGGAAACAGACCCGGGCTGGGGAATAAAACTCTCCGGCTTTGTAAAGACTGATTTTTTCTTTGACACCCGGCAGTCGAGTGCTTCAAATGGCTTACGCGAGGGACATTTCTATCTGTTTCCCGATAATGTTCAATATGATTTAGCTGGGAACGATATCAATGCCAATGCCAGCTTTCATATTCTTAATATTCAGACAAGAATAAAAGGAGACATTACCGGGCCTGATGCTTTTGGGGCAAAAACTGCAGGATTGATTGAAGCAGAATTCTTTGGAACCAGCGAAAGCGACCTGAATGGATTCAGATTAAGGCATGCTTTTGTTAAACTTGACTGGACCAAAACAGCACTTCTGATCGGACAATTCTGGCATCCTATGTTTTTGACAGAGAGTTTTCCGGGAACTATCAGCTTCAATACCGGTGCTCCGTTTACTCCTTTCAGCCGGAATCCGCAGATAAGGCTGACTCAGAAAGCAGGGGAAGCAAGTTTTTCGCTGACAGCTTATTCCCAGCGCGATTTCACATCTCCCGGACCAGACGGAAACAGTAATAAATATTTGCGCAACAGCGGTATCCCCGGGCTGAATTTACAGTTACGTGCACCTGCAGGCGATAACCTTATCGCCTGGGCAGGGATTGATTATAAGAGACTCCGGCCGGAGCTGAAAAGTTCTTTAAATGCTGAAGCCAAAGCTACTTTCGGAAGTTTTTCAGCATTTGGAAATATAAAGATTAAAACCGTCCCATTGAATATATTATTGATGGGGTTTTATGGTCAGAACTCAAGTGATCTGATGATGATAGGGGGCTATGCTGTATCAGAAGTGTCAGGTCTGTTTGAGGAGTCTAAAACCTTCACAAATCTGAAAACGGCAAGTTTTTGGGCTGATCTGAGCACCAACGGGAAAAAAGTTGCATTTGGAATCTTTACAGGGCTGAGTAAAAATCTCGGAGCTGATGACCCTGTTTCCGGATCTGTTTATGGCAGAGGAAATAACATCGGTTATCTTTTCAGGATATCACCTCGGGTAATGGTGACAGACGGAAGGTTAAGTTTTGCAGCCGAAGTTGAAAATACTACAGCAGCTTATGGTACTATTCAGACTGACGGGAAAGTTATAAACACAAATAATGTGAGCAACTTAAGGTTTCTTCTCAGTACAATCTACAGGTTCTAAATAGTCGCGGTATAAAAATCGCTCCCCGCTTTCAACATAAGGTTATTGATGGTAGTAACAGCCTGTTCTGCAAATAATAGCAGGTCTCTGTTAATAAGGTTAAAGTCAACAACATTATCAGGATCTTTTCCGGCATTTATACAGTTAAGCTGATGATTAAGCCGGATTGAAGTAAGATCCTTAAATGCCCTTAATGTTTCAAAAAGCAGAAGATGATCCAGATGGTTAGCCGAATATAAATCAATGATCCTTTCAAAAGTTGATAATCCGTTAATCCCGTATTTAAGTGCATAAAGCCTGACGATACCGGTAAGGGGCATAAGGAGCCTCTTAATATCAGTATTGCTGCCCGAAAGAATATTAGCCGATGGATTGAATTGCTTCCATGCAGATGTCATGTGATGAAAGAATATATCATTTGTTTTCAGGTCTTTATTAATATATTCACGTAACTCATCTGAAAGGCCGGGGTCGCCGGAACAAAACCTGAAATCGAAGAAGATACTGATTTCCAGGATCTCCTCAGGACCTGGCATTTTTATCCAGTCGGAAAAATACTTTTTCCATTTATCAAGAGGTTGGCACCATTTCGGATTACCTGCCATATTTTCTCCCTTGCAGATGTTATATCCGACAGTTGCAAGCATTTCATTGACTCTTTTCCCGAGTGAAAGAAAATAGGTTTCAGCTTCTTTCAGCTTTTCGCCTTTAAGGTTTTCGAAAATTATGGCATTATCCTGATCTGTAGTGAGTGTTTGTTCTTTTCTGCCGGCACTTCCTGTCTGAATAAAAGCAAACCTGCACGGTGGTGCTCCTGCCTCCTCAATGAAGAGAGAGAGCGCCCTTTGACAAAAAGCATCGGCAATTGTTGAGATATACCTTGTTACGGCAGACGGATCAGCATGCCCCAGGATCATAGAATTGGCCGTTTTACGACTGTTGAGAAAAATGGTCCGGAGTGCAATAACGGAGCTTGCATTTCCAATTTCAGATATTATCAGGTTTGGAGCTTTGGAAAAAGCCTGCGACAATTCATCCATGGTCACGATCCCTGCTATCTTATTCTGTTCTGAAGTAACAAGAAGAGATTTCTTAAGGCTTGTCTGAATCAACTCAAATGCCTCGCTGATGCTGGCATCGTGACGGATAAAGAGAGGGGGTGAACTCATCAGTCTGAAAATTTCAGTATCAGATGGAACTCCTTCTGTCAGTCTGTAACCGATAGTCCCTGAATCGATTACTCCCATGGGTTCTCCTTTCTTATTAGTTACTACAACGACATGGGTGTTGTTTTCTTTCATTACCGATACAGCACGTATAACAGTCATTTTTTCAGAACATTCGATGTGTGGCCTGGAGATGGAAGAAACAGGTGCCTGCATGATAAATGATGAGCTGTATTCAATCAGATCGATACTGAGTGAATTATTGTTAAAGGAGCTGGCAGCCAGTGGTTCAATAGTCCCCTCACACCAGATTCCCTCAGAATTTGATTCAACAACCGTAACACTTACCAGAGCCCAGAATAGATCGCCACCTTTGCGCTGAAGAAGAACCTCATTATTGAATATGTCTTCTCTTGATGCCAGTGCTGACCTGAATGCCTTGAACTGATCAGGTTTAACAAAGAAGGAATCGATTGTGTGCGGGGAAAGCTATTGTAAACTATTGAATCCAAATATTTGTAATACTGGTCTGGTGGCATAAAGGAACTTGTTTTTTCTTCCATAAGTTATTCGGAAGAAACAGGTGGAGATACTATTGAAAAGTTGTAATTGAGGAGAGAAACCAGTCAGAGCAGAAACACTTTCCGCCGGCCGGATAACTATCAGAACAGCTTTCGTCACTCCCAGTTGTATCCTGGAAAAATTAGCGAATGACTTAATGTGATTATCATCTTTTTTCCTGAGAACACATTCTATATAGCGTCTGGTGCTAAGTTCTTCATAAAGGGCATCTGAATCAACGAATTCTTCTATATCACCTGAGATCAGTACATTCTTAAGAGGTATATCTTGAAACTCCTCCTCAGTATATCCAAGCCACGACAATAATATTTTATTCGCCTGCAGTTTCTGCCCTGACCATATCATCACCCCTTCAGATGCTGCCTCAGCGAGAGTCCTGTACAATTCTCTCGATTTACGTAACTCTTCCTCTGCATTGCCTCTCTTCTGTTCGATCTTATGGCTTTGCCTTGATATTGCTGCCAGCAGGATGATTATGGCAATTCCAATGATACCCGAGATAATAAGTGCCCTTAATTCTATTCTGCGTATTTCAGCGCGTACATCTTCAATGTAAATTCCTGTGCCAACAATCCAGTTCCAGGGTTCGAATTTTCTTACATAGGATAATTTGGGTACAATCCGCGTTGAATCGTCATTCCACTGCCACATGTATTCGACATAACTCTCTCCGGTAGTGGATACGGCTTTAACAAATTCAACGAATATGGTTTTTCCCTTGGAATCCCTGAAGTCTGTCAGGTCTTTTCCATTAAGGTCAGGCCTGTATGGATGCACTATCATACGGGGAAACATATCTGTAATCCATAAGTAATCTTTACGTTCTTCCCCGTATCTTATTGTGTTGATGGCTGATCTGGCCTGCTCCTCTGCTTCATCCCTCACAAGAGTTCCTCTGGTCTCGAGTGAGTGATAATATTCAAGCAGACTGTATGCTGAAGATGTTATTTCATGGATCATCTCCCTTTTACGATCCATCATCACTTTTTCAAAACCAGGTATAAGATAAAAAAAGATCAATCCTGCGAAAAAAGCGAAAGCCAGTAAAGCAGGAAGGTCAATTTTTAAAATGAAAAGCCTTTTTGAGCGTTTCCCGGATAATTGTTTCATCTGTTTAATCTTAAGCTGTGTTTATTGCAATGATATCCAGCTTCAGACGATCGGAGTCGATTATTGAGAAGCCGGATCTCCCTTTTTCTCCTGCAAGCGGAGGAAGAAGGGTCATTAACATTTCATCACCCAGGTTAAAACTGTGGTTTGGAACAGAATGGATAGCCTGTAAAAAGGATCCT
>DATKXL010000218.1:0-10541 GCA_035529055.1 Bacteroidales bacterium | reverse complement strand
TAAACGTATGTACCCCAGGAATCGTTTATAAAGTTGCCAATATTAAGGAAATCGGCGCTTATCTGGAATGTATATTTCCTGGTGCTGCCAAGATATGCGAAAATATCCTGTAGAATTTTTGCGTCGAAGCGATGCAGCCAGGGCTGTACTTCTCCGAAACGTTCTGCATAGTCTCCCAGATGCCCGCTCAGATACTCATGCTCATTAACATAATTCCAGAAAGCATTACGTTGCTCATCAGCTGTCATACCGTTATAATCTGCAAAATTAAGCTCGGTTGCGTTGGAAGGTATATACATTAAATCGGATGATATCCCGTCGCCATTCAGGTCATTTGAGTATGTATATGACCAGCGGCCGGTCTGACGACCCTGATATACAAGAGAAAAAGTAGTAGCCAGGCTTTTTAAATACTCTATCCTGTATGAGACGTTTCCTACCAGCTTATGAGGGGTGGCAAAGTTTGAGAAGCTGAGACCCGGGTCATTCAAACTTCCGGCAGAAGTATTTGACGAGTAAGCTGAGTAAGCTGCAGATCCCGGATTTGCAGTAATGTCTTTTGCCATGGTATATGTATAGGCAAACATTCCTGAAAACCCATTAAAAAAGTTTTTAGTCAATTGTGCGGTCAAAGAGAACTGATGTCCTTCGTTGGTGTTACTAAGTTCCATGGCACTGCCGACGGTGCTCACCACCTCTTTTGTTGTCCAGTAGAGACGATTATCCGGACCCATCATTATCCCTGTAGGATCAGCTAAGTTAATATTAACCTGTTTGATCGCATTAATGTCCTTCGAATAGATCGCCTCTGCCGTGAATATCATGTTCCAAGGTAGTTCCACATCTATACCAAGATTAGAACGCCATATCTGGGGAAACTTGAAATTCTTGCTGACCTGTGCAAATGATGATCCGCTGGGCAGAGTACTGGCACTCTGCGGGAAAAGGTCAGGTCTGCTTGTTATAAATGCCTTATAATCAGGCTGGAACTCCAGCCCTTCCAGATTGACATTACCTGGTCCCCAGCCAATCTCAGGTGATTGTATCACTCCGGAGTTTGTAGGCTGATTGGTAAACCAGACAAAAGGAAGCATTCCTGTGAATATGCCTGATCCTCCGCGAATCTGCAGTGAGCGGTCTCCCATCACATCATAGTTGAAGCCAAAGCGAGGAGAGACCAATAGCTGGCTTTCAGGCCAGGTGCTTACATCAATTTTCTGCCCGTCGGCAAAAGCTAAGGCAGCTATAGAGGGATTGCCCTGCAATTCATTCAGATAAAACGGCATTTCGAGACGAACGCCATAGGTAGCTTTAAATTTACGGCTTAACTGCCACTCATCCTGAGCATAAATTGCACCAAAACCGAAGGTAAGTTCAGCTCCGGGGGCATCATTGCCGGCATAACCATATGTTAAACCAAATCCCATTGGATCAGCACCACTTATAAAATCATCAACCGATGCATACCTGTAATAGGATGTCCCCTCACGGATATAGGAGTTATAAAAATACAGACGGTCATATGAGATCCCTGTGGTTATGGTATGTTTATTCAGATTAATTGTAAAATTATCAGTAATACTTAATGTCTTATTGGTTACATTGTTATTAAAACTGAAAAGCTCATAGCCGAATGACATATACTGGTCTCCGCCTTCCCAGATGTCAACAAAAGGGAAGAGATCGGAATTGCTTGTACGTGTGTCCTGAATAAAGGTGTAGCTGGCCAGAAGCTTATTGGATAATTTGTTGCCAAAATTACTGTTCAGCTCACTGGTGAAAGAACGGACATTATTTTTGAATCCATAAAAGGCATTTGAGAAAGCAAGTGACTGACTGCTTATCCTCCCGGAGTTACGGAGATTACTGGGAGGACCACTGTTTGCATTGGTCTGCTGATCAGATGTACCCACAACATCATTGTAACGAAGAGTGAATTTATGGTTATCGGTAATATTCCAGTCCAGACGGGCCAGAATCTTGGTGTTCTTGTTCTGGAACGGATCAAAATCCTTGTATTTTCCGGGATCATAATCATAATTTGATAAAAGATGTTCACTTACACGAACCATGTCTGATTCCAGGGTACGCGATATCATAAGGTCAGGATTGGCTACTCCATCAGTGCTTGGTCTCCATGATACTCCGGGTATTGATTCCTTTTCATATTCTCCGCTTACAAAGAAGAACAGCTTGTTTTTGATAATAGGGCCTCCAATTCGAAAACCGTAATTCTGTGAGCTCCTTTCATTAGCGCCTGATACTTCATTACCGTCAACGGTGTTCCCGGTAAATGATTTTGGACGCAGATAAGTGTAAAATGAACCTTTAATGGTGTTGTCTCCGCTGCGTGTGACGGCATTAATACTGGCACCTGTGAATTGTGAGAGGCGTACATCATAGGGTGCTATACTAACCGAGACCTCTTCAATGGCATCAAGAGATATGGGCTGTGCATTGCCGCCGGGCAGCGGATTGCTGCTAAGACCGAAATTATTGTTAAAAGCAGCGCCGTCGATAGTTATTGTATTAAACCGTCCGTCCCTGCCGCCAAAAGAGCTTCCCTGAGCCTGCGGAGTGTACTTGGTGAAGTCGGAGAGGCTGCGGCTGATTGTAGGCAGATTGCTTAAATCGCGCGAGCTGACGTTAGTCTGGGTTCCGGAACGTTCAGAACTTAAAATGGAGTTCCTGAGACCAGCCGTAACAATAACTTCATTCAATGATGTTGTCGATTCAGTCAATTGCCCGTCCTGCACATAGGTTTCCCCAAGTTTCATGATAATCTCGGTGTAGGTGTTGGTTGAATACCCGATAAAAGATACATTAACCTTATAAGGCCCCCCAACACGCATGTTTTGAATACGGTAGTTGCCGGCATTGTCAGCAATAGTGGCATACTGAGTTCCCGACGGGATGTGAATGGCAACAATACCAGCCCCTGGCAGAGGATCTCCCTTACCATCAGTTATTTTACCACTCATTGAAGATGTAGTTGATCCCTGTCCGTACATTATTACTGTAATGAACAGGAAGACAAGCATAGTAGAAATCTGTTTGAAATATTTGATCATAAAATTAGGATTTAGGATTAGTAATTTATGTTAATATTATTTTATAATTAATTGATTATATGAATGTTCCGGGATTTATTTTTTTCGTGATACGGCTGAACAATTTACATTTCTTTAAATGATCAGGCCAATTTCAAAAAGATAAGATATTAACAAGTTATGAGCGGGATTTGTTAATATCTTTCTCCATTATTTTCTGAATAATTGATTTTGTGGCGCCTGTATTTGCCTTCACATAATTTCGTGCGGCTTCAGCCGATTTCAGATAGCTCTCTTCATTGTTTAACCAGCCTTCGAGGATTTCCGCAAATTCATCATACTTTGTAAAACTCCCGGCTCCCCCGGAATTTTTCATTTCTGTTGCTTCCCGGAATTTTTCATGATTCGGGCCAAACAAAACAGGAATACCCCAGCAGGCTGGTTCAAGGATATTATGTATCCCTTTTCCGAATCCGCCGCCGATAGCTGCTATATATGCATACCTGTATGCCGACGAAAGCATCCCAATATTATCAATGATCAATACTCTTGCATCAGCGTTCGACTCATTAAATTGAGAATATCTGACGGAGCTGACCTTAAAAAGTTTTTCAAGTCTTTCAATATTTGCTTTCCCAATCTCATGCGGAGCGAAAACCCATTTCATCTTTTTGGGATGATGGTTAATATAATCTGCAATGATCTCCTCGTCCGGGGGCCAGCTGCTCCCTGCAAGAAACAGTCTTTCATTTCCCCTGAATTTTAAAAGGACCGGAATCTCCTTTGCTTCTGCCGCGATCTGTTGAACCCTGTCAAACCTTGTGTCCCCGGCACGTGTAACAACGTAAATCCCGATTTTATGCAGCAGCTCCACCGAATTCTGATCCTGCACAAAAATATAGCTCATTTTTTTGAGCATCTTCCGGAAAAATGATCCGTACCACTTAAAGAAATGCTGCCCGGGCCTGAATATTCCGGATATCAGACAGATCGGAATTTTTTTATTATAAAGCACTGAAATATAGTTGTTCCAGAATTCGTACTTCACAAAAATCGCAAAAGAGGGATTGATAATATCAATGAATCTTTTAGCATTGGAGGGAGTATCGGCAGGCAGGTAACATATACAATCAGCACCGGGATAATTCTTCCTTATTTCATAGCCTGAAGGAGAGAAGAAGGTAAGAACTATTTTATACTCCGGCATCACTGACTTAATCATCTCCATAACTGGTCGTCCCTGCTCAAATTCGCCCAGTGAGGCACAATGAATCCAGATATACTTCTCCTCAGGATTGATTTTCTGTCTGAGACCGGTCAACCAGCTTTTTCTGCCTTTGATCCAAAGCCGGGCTTTCTGATTAAATGGTGATAGACCCCTTGCAATAGATATAAATGCGAATATCCCAATATTGTATAATATTTTCATGTTCGGATTTTGAATTTTCAAAGGTAAGAAAAGTCATTACTAAAACCATGAATGTTAAGAACGGTATAAAGGCGTAAAGGTGAATCAAAAGCCAGCCCCTACGCCGAAGGAGAGAGTTGGTTGCTTTTGATAAACCCTCTATTATATTATTTTATGTTGTCAGGTTAACGTAAAAGATAAATTAACTTCTATTTTTGTATAAAATACCTGCTCAGTAGATGATTCGTCTGATTGCCCTTGTTATCTCAATAGTACTCCAGATCATTGCTGCCGCAATCGCCCTTAGATTCATGAAACTCACAAAGTACAGATTGTCATGGATTCTGCTCTCCCTCTCCTTTGTCTTTATGGCTGTCCGCAAGATCATTCAGCTTTTTGAATATTTCAGAGGGACTCCCTCATATTCATGGCAGATGATTGACGAGTGGATGGGTGTTCTTATTTCTTTCATGATAATAGTCGGAGTGATTTTAATCCGTGAATTGTTTTACTCTCTGAAGAAAGCCGAGATTGACCGTAACCGTACCGAGAGGGGAGTTTTGAATGCGATCATTAATACTGAGGAAAATGAGAAGAAAAGGTTTGCCAAAGATCTTCATGATGGTCTTGGACCTCTGCTTTCAACAGTTAAAATGTCTTTATCTGCTCTCTCCGAAAGGATTAAAGATCCATCAGGGATGGTAATACTGAACAATACCAGTCATCTTGTTAATGAATCAATAAATACCATAAAAGATATTTCAAATAACCTCAGCCCTCATGTTTTATTAAACTTCGGACTTGCAAGTGCGCTAAGTGCCTTTACGACAAAAATAAACCAGACAAAAACCATTGAAATTGATTTCAAATCAAATATGGAGAATCAACGTCTTGAAAATGACAAGGAGGTTGTTCTTTATCGCACTGCATGTGAGCTTATTAACAATTCCATACGTCATTCGGGCGCCTCGAAAATCGAAATTGAACTGAACAAACACGAAAAATTTATTACCTTGCAGTTCAGTGATAATGGCCGTGGTTTTGACATATCCACTCTCGGTAAGGAAGAGACCAAAGGTATGGGACTTTCAAATATTGAGACCCGTGTCAGATCCATTGAAGGGGTCTTTATTCTTGAAAGCACTCAGGGAAGAGGGACAAGCGCTCTGATCAGGGTTATTGACTGACCGGTTAAAACTTAATTCGGATAAATGGAAAAAATAAGGATAATTATTGCAGATGATCATCAGCTCTTCAGGAATGGCCTGACAATACTGCTTAATGCTTTCCCTGATTTTGAAATTGCAGGTGAAGCATCAAACGGGGAAGAGTTCCTGAAAGTTCTGGCAAATACAAAAGCAGATATTGCTCTTATGGACATCAATATGCCTGAAATGGATGGCATTGAAGCAACCAGAAAAGGCCTTAAATTATGTCCTGAACTCGATATCATAGCTCTTTCGATGTATGGTGAAGAGGAATACTATTATAAAATGGTCGATGCCGGAGCAAAGGGCTTCCTGCTGAAAGATTCAGATATAAATGAGGTTAAGGAGGCTATACTTACAGTCAGAAAGGGAGGCAGCTACTTCTCACAGGAGCTTTTATATCATGTGATACAGAAAATCAAACACAGGGAAACTGAGAGCAAATCCGCAAACCTGTCGAGAAGAGAGAAGGAGATCCTTCTCAAGATATGCGAAGGACTTTCAAATCAGGAAATTGCCGAAACCCTGTTTATCAGTAAAAGAACTGTTGACAAGCACAGAGCCAATCTTCTTGGAAAAACAAACTCAAAGAATACAGCCAGCCTTATTCTTTTTGCAATTAGAAATAAGCTTATTGTAATTTAATAAACATATTTCACCACAGATCAGGTTTATATGAGCGAATCACACAATCTGGGTAAAAAAGGAGAAGATATTGCTGCCGGATATCTTCAGAATAAAGGATATAATATCCGTCACCGGAACTGGAAATCAGGAAAGAGAGAGTTGGACATCGTTGCTGAAAACAAGGACTTTATAGTTTTTGTTGAGGTGAAAACCAGAAATGAAGATTTTCAGATGCATCCGGTCAGTGCTGTTACTTCCGAAAAACAGCGATCAATGATCTATACAGCAGACAGTTATGTGCAAAAATACAATATTAATAAAGAGAGTAGGTTTGATGTGATCACTATTATTAATAAAGATAAGTCATCAGAGATCGATCATATTGAAGATGCCTTCTACCCAACATTAAGATAAAACCTGTATAAAAATATCAATCTGCCATCAGGTTGCAGCCACGAACATCGCTGTTATCGAATCTCCCCAGGACTTCAAAGCCGCCATCCTCATGAAGTCTCCCGAGATCATCAGTGGCAATAAACGAGCATGAATAAATATTTGCCAGATCAATTATATTGATGCCTCCTGTTTTTCCCGGTTCGGAAATAATCGAAAGAGGATCCTGCGGATCCCTGATCAGAATCCTCATCCATGGAGGACAATAAAAGAGCCCCTCCCCTTTTGAATATGCCTGGCTCATGAGTTCAGTCATCCCGTATTCGGAATGTATGACAGGAACATTGAGGTTTTTTGTCAGTACCCCATGCAGTTCCTGTCTCGTCATCTCTTTCCTTCTTCCCTTCATGCCACCTGTTTCCATAACTATAGCACCTGAAAGGTCGGGGGAATATTTTTCAGCCAGATCGAGGAGTGCAAAACTGACACCTATCAGTAAAATCTTATCTCCTTTTACTTTTGCCTCTTTCAGGTTCGTGATCAGATCACTGATTTTATCGTTATAGAATCCGCTGTATGGATGCATACTTTTGCTTATCAGGCTGTTCATCATGTAAACCAGAGATGAGTCATTCCTTTCAGTATATGAGGGAAGCGTAGCTGCAATAAGGTAATCTGAGGGTTCCCCGTAAAAAAGTCTGAATGAACCCAGAAAAGAGGCTTCATATAAGCTTAATGAGCTCACAAAATGACGATTTGCAGAAATTCCGCCGCTCCTGCTGCTTTCGAATATAATTTCAACGGGCAGATTTTCAGATACTACTTCATGATTCCTGAAAAACTCAGCAGGGAGAAAAGGAATATCCGAAAAAATTTTCACTTCTTCCGGCCTTTTTCCGAGATTGATTATGAATTCCCGATAAACAGGATTGGTTTCGAACTGATAATAAAATATTTCCAGAGTTACCTCCCGGAAACTTTCAGCATCGTTTATTTTGAAGATCCTTTCAGTTAAGTCTCTTCTCATTTACCGGGAAAAGTTAATGATCCGTCAGGCTGATATACCCATTCAAAAGTGCACTCTCCATAATCTTTACCGTCTCTGACCTCGGCTATGATCGAGATTATCCTGATCTTGGCATAATGTTCCGTTCCTGACCTGTAAATCCAGACCTGGTTCGCTTTTATCGGGTAAGCCAGTCCTTCCCATAGCGTTATAGTTGCCGATGTCAGGTTATAAAATGCCGTTTTAGCAGATGAGGCATCCGCATATTCCCCCGACATGTAAAAAGAGTCTTTTAAGTTATTTGCCTGAAGTAATAAATCTGTACCATCACTTTCAACAGTTATATCGGGAGGCGGGGTATCAAGAGTTGAAACCAGTTTTGCTTCTGAAAAGAGGAAACCAATAACAGAGTAAGTAGTGCCAAAT
The DNA here is from genome assembly GCA_035529055.1 of Bacteroidales bacterium. Taxonomy (GTDB): domain Bacteria; phylum Bacteroidota; class Bacteroidia; order Bacteroidales; family VadinHA17; genus LD21. The sequence continues at coordinate 2,423 of DATKXL010000218.1, read as the reverse complement.
TTCCTTATATTATTGATTACAACAATCCCTGAAGTAGGCGGATCTTTATCTTTTTTACAGGAAGTCTGTAAAACCAATACCGCAATTACTATTAAAAAACAGATTCTCATAATCATCAACAAAGATAACTGAATTCTGGAGGCACATAATGTTTAATTTACTCCCCTCTTATAGCTGTTATCCCGGGCAGTTTTTTGCCTTCCATATACTCGAGCATAGCTCCGCCGCCGGTTGAGACATAGCTTACTTTATCGGCCAGGCCGTTTTTATTTATGGCTGCAACCGAGTCGCCTCCCCCTATAAGACTGAAGGCTCCCTTAGCAGTTGCTGCCGCTATGGCTTTAGCAATTGCTGTGGTCCCTTTTGAGAATTTCTCCATTTCAAAAACACCCATCGGGCCATTCCAGAGTATGGTCTTTGACCTTTCTATCACAGATGAGAATAACTCAATTGTCTTTTCAGCAATATCTAGTCCCATCCATCCATCCTCTACTCCATCCACAGATGTAATCGATGTGTTAGCCTCACTTTCAAATTTATCTCCGTTGAGGCTGTCAACCGGAAGGTAAAGATTTACACCCTTTTCTTTTGCCTTTTCGATGATCTTCAGGGCAAGCTCAAGCTTATCCTCTTCACAAAGTGATTTCCCTATCTTTCCTCCCTGTGCCTTTACAAAGGTATATGTCATGCCGCCTCCGATAATGAGGTTGTCAACTCTGTTAAGGAGGTTCTCAATCAGGAGTATCTTATCCGATACTTTGGCTCCTCCCATGATGGCAGTAAAGGGTCGCTGGGAGTTATTAAGAACTTTATCCATGGCAGCAAGCTCGCTGTTTATGAGATAGCCGAACATGATCTTGTCTTTCGGGAAAAAATCTGCAATTACAACTGTTGTTCCGTGTGCCCTGTGAGCTGTACCAAAAGCATCATTTACATATACTTCCGCATAACCCGAGAGCTTCCCGGCCAGCTCTTTCTGCCTTATTTTCATCTCAGCTTTGGCAACTTTCTTTTCTTCTTCGGTAACATTTTCAGGCAATACCGGTTTGCCTTCTTCTTCGGGATAGAAGCGGACATTCTCGAGCAATAATACCTCGCCGGGCTGAAGTGCCGCGGACATATTTACTGCTGATTCACCAAGACAATCGTCAGCAAACTGAACTTTCTTCCCGAGAAGCTTTTCCAGGACAGGAAGAACAGGTTTAAGTGAATATTTTTCCATCCTTCCTTCCGGCCTGCCCAGATGCGACATAAGGATCACGGATCCCCCGTCTCCGAGAATTTTATTAATTGTCGGTATTGCTCCCCTGATACGGGTATCATCGGTAACAACTAAGGTTTTTTTGTCAAGAGGTACATTGAAATCAACCCTGACTATCGTTTTTTTTCCATTGAAATTGAAGTCCTGAATCATTTTCATAGATCATATATTTTTATTTAACAAAGAATTTTCCTGTTGCAAACCTACAGTTTTTTTGGAAATAATCTATATTAAACCAAACATTGTAATCCTGTTAAATGTTACCTCTTATTATTAAAAGAATAATTAATTTTGGAAAAAAAGTTATGGCTAAAATTACATTAAAGGGAAATCCCGTTAATACATCGGGTAATCTTCCGGTCAAAGGGAGTATCGCACCTGATTTTACTCTGGTTAAATCGGATCTCGGAAGCTTAACGCTTTCAGAACTAAAAGGGAAAAAGCTCGTTCTGAGCATATCTCCAAGTCTCGATACTTCAGTCTGTGCTACTTCGGTACGTAAATTCAATCAACTGGCGGCAGGAAAGAACAATGTAATGGTTCTTGCTATTACCAGGGACCTGCCATTTGCCCATGGCCGTTTCTGCTCAACGGAAGGAATCACAAATGTTGTGACACTGTCAGGATTTCGGGACCTTCATTTTGGCAAAGCTTACGGTGTTGAGATTGTTGATGGCCTGTTCGCCGGTCTTTATGCGCGTAGCATTGTTGTAATTGATGAAACAGGTAAAGTGATATATACCCAGCTTGTTCCCGAGATAGCTGAGGAACCTGATTATACATCCGCACTTGCAGTTTTATAACCACAGCATAAAATCTACTTTATGAAGTTCTCTCAGATACCCGGGCATAAGGATATTATTGAGAAACTTCGCAATTCGGTCTCCCGGGAAAGAGTCAGTCACGCTCAGTTATTTACCGGTCCTGAAGGCAGTGGCACTTTTGCTCTGGCGCTCGCTTATGCTCAATATATCAGTTGCGAGAACCGAAGTGCCGTTGATTCCTGCGGAATCTGCAAATCGTGTGTAAAATATGAGAAGATAATACATCCTGATCTGCACTTTGTTTTTCCGGTGATCAGGGATAAAAAAAATGCAGAGCCTGTAAGCGATTACTATATTGAACAGTGGAGGGAATTCCTGAGACGCTCTCCCTATTTTAC
>DATKXL010000217.1:0-11246 GCA_035529055.1 Bacteroidales bacterium | reverse complement strand
CCTTATCAGACGTATAACCTGTAACCTGTTCTTATATGTCGGCATTAACTGTCCGTCATGGTTGTCGAGTGTAATATATCTCACACCAATAACCTCTCCCGCTCTTCTGGCTTCTTCCCGTCGTATCCTGGCAAGCTCCTTCGCTTTGATTGACTGATGACCTGCATCACCATTCGTTAATGAGACGAGTAGCACATTATGACCCATCTGCGCCCATTTGTACGCAGTCCCTCCAACTTTGTCAGGATCATCGGGATGAGCTCCGATGACGATAATATTAAGCTTTTCATCCTTACTGTTCTGAGCAGCTGTTTCTGCTGAGAGAAGAACCATTATGGCGACCTGGATTAAGATTAGTAGTGTTTTCATATTATCTGTATTTTAATTGAATAAAATTTTCAAAAGAAAAGGATAGCGTCAAAATCTTTATAACTTACCACTTGCTGTTTGCCAGCTCCCATATATTTGCAAAACTGATCTTTACAATCTTTTCCATAATATCGAAATTAACAGTATTTGTCTCATCACCGGGTGTATGGTATTCTTCACGGTGCCCTGGTTTAAATCTCATTATGGGGATGCCTGCTGCAACAAAAGAACGGTGATCACTTCCCCCGGGCGGATCATTTGAAGGCTGATATTCAACTTTCAGATCAATATCGTATTTTCTGAGGTTATCCTCGGTAATACCCGTGAATTCAGGCCGGGAAGCTGAAAAAGTCATTATCACTTTATTTTTATCATCATCGGCTATATACCTTGATATCATATCAAAATTGACATTCAGCCTGAGATTCTTTATGGGATAAGCCATATTATCAACATAATACCGCGATCCAAGGAGTCCCTGTTCCTCAGCAGTCCATAAAGCTATAATGATTGTTTTCTCAGGTTTAATCCCTGTCTCTATAATGGCCTTGGCAAGTGTCATTACTCCGACGGTTCCGGATGCATTATCATCAGCGCCGTTCCAGATATAACCGTTAAGCGTGCCCATATGATCGTAGTGTGCTCCAAGGACAATAATCTGGTCAGGATTGTTCCCTTCAATCACACCTATAACGTTCCTCACAGCAACTGAAGTAATTTCTACAGACGATTTGAAATAAATTGACTTTCCTGTCAGTGCCGGAACTGCATCAGGAGGCTTTGAGTCAGCCCTTTTAATGTAATCATCCAGCTTTATGCCTGATCCCTTAAGTATTTCATTTGCTGTCTTAACTGAAATCACCACACGGATAAGGTTGTCTCTATTCATCCTGGCTGGTATTGAATACCTTGCATAGGGCCTGCCGGAGCCCGGATTATTTTCGGAAGGTGATAAATTCATGAAGTCCTTCCTTTCAGGATTACCGACAGTTGTTGATTTTGGATTGAACTCGATAATACCAACAGCGCCAAGTGATAGTGCAAGATTTTCCATTTCCGCGGATGCAGCCGATAATTCCGCCGGAGAAAGGGTCTCTCTGGCAAATCCCGGAGTGCCGGAGATCTTCAGAATAAACTTTCCTTTTACATCAAGCTTACTGAAATCGTTGTATTTCAGTTTATCGTTCTTAAATCCATATCCCGCAAAAACTATAGGAGCTTCAATCTCAACACCCGAATCATAAGGTCTGATAGTAAAATCGACATTATAAGTAAAATTGTTTGTTTTAACTGAGATCCCTTCAGTCGATTTCAATTTCAGGATATGTTCTTTTCCGGGGCTGATCTTTAATAGAACAAAATTCTGAAAATATGTTCTTTCGTTTCCCCTCCTGACGGTAGGAAAATCCCTGGACTGAGGATAATCACCTCCGGGTTTGACACCATATAATTGAAGCATACTGGCAATATAGTCAGATGATATATATTCTCCTCTTTGCCCTGTCTCTCTTCCTTCAGTCCAGTCAGAGGCCAAAAATCCCAGCTGGGCCTTCAGAACATCCTGATTAATTGCTTTCAATCCTTTTTCAACAGGTGATGACTGGCTGAATATAATTGCAGAGGATAAAGCTGCTGTAAATACTATCAAAGTAATAAATCTCTTCATTTACACAATGATTTGTTATTATCGGTTGAGGTTTAAAAGACTAAGATAATTAATAAATACAATTACCCTCAAAAAGACGTGGAACTTTAAATTCTTTTAACCAAAATCTTCTGGCGGTTATTCGACCGTAAGGAGTTTGATGAGATGAAAAGGGTGATATTTACAGAACTTGCCACAAAATAAACTATAAATGGATGCGTTTTATACAGGAACCTTAAGAATTCAGACATGGAGATGTAACCTTTTGACCTCTGTGTCCGTTATACTGGGGTAAGTTCAATGTTTGTTTTTTAATATCTGATCTGGTAAAACTTAAAATTTTAAATGATGAAAAAACTATTTGTAATTATTCTGGCAGTATTCATAGCGTTGCCGGCTTTTTCCCAGTTTAATTTTGGATTAAAAGCAGGATTAAGCACAACATCGCTTACTATGGAAACACTTAAGACCCTGACTTCAGGGACAACCTCCTATACTGTTGATGCTCTGGAAGGGGCTAATTATGGCTTTCATGGCGGAGCATTCGTGAGATTCAGTATTTTTGGGTTTTATTTACAACCTGAATTGCTCTTCTCATCCAGGACAGATGAGTACACAGTTGTTGACCTGGCTAATCCTACTGTAGAAGCTATTTCAAAACAACAGTTCAATAAGCTTGACATCCCGCTTATGCTCGGTTTTCACCTTGGACCGGTACGACTGAATGGAGGCCCGGCTGCTTCATTGCTTATAAACTCACCAAAGGATCTGATTGACCATCCTGATTTTAAAGCTATGTACAATAACCTCACTTTCGGATATCAGGCAGGCCTGGGTGTTGATATTATAAAAAGAATTACTGTCGATCTGAGGTATGAGGGGAGTCTGAAGAAATATCAGACACAGATCGAAAATCTGGCAGGTACCACATTTAACCTCGATGATCGTCCTAATGCTTTCTTGCTTAGCGTCGGAATCATCTTCTAGCAATAGTTAACAGGTGAGATAATTTAAAGAGGGTGTATCATAATCCCTCTTTTGTGTTCTTACCCCTAAATCCCCCCAGGGGGACTTATTAATTTACTGATGTTTACAAAATCCCCCTTGGGGGGATGGGGGTAAATCAAATCTCATCAGTTCAGCCTCTTACTTATTTGGAGAAAAGCATTTTGGCAGCCACAAGAAGCAGAAGTATGCCGAATATTTTCTTAAGTAAGGGCTGCGGAAGACTCAATGCAATCTTTGATCCAAAGTACGAACCTATGATGAAGGTAACAGCTAAAATAATAGCAAACTTGATATTAACCTGCCCTGCTTTAAAATAATTATAAGCTGCAATTATCCCGATGGGAGGAAGCATCACAGCAAGGCTGGTTCCCTGTGCTGCCTGCTGACTTAATCCCATAAAAATCACTAACGCCGGTATCATGATTATTGCACCTCCTATCCCAAGCATTCCCGCCATTATACCGGTGACAATCCCTATTACAATAAGTATCAGAAGCATTGAAGTAGTCATTTTCATATAAATTATGTTAGTACTTTGTTCCAAGTATCAATCCGGTAAAATTATGAATAATATTTTTTATGTCTAAATTTGCAGAATCTTTGAAAGACAATGAATAAAACAAGACTATTATACATCTTATCAGGTCCGGTAATTATAGCAGTCATCATTCTCTATTTCCTTTTGCGATTGCTTTTTGGTATAAGTATTAAACCTGTTGGTGACAAATCAATTATTTACATACCAGAGGGTGTTTCATATTCACAGGCTATGGATTCAATCAGAGCCAGTCTTGAAATTAAAAACCTGAAAGTCCTGGAATGGGTAGCTGAAAAGAAGAATTATCCTGCAAGGATAAAGCCCGGACGTTATATTATTGACAGAGAATTCAGCTGTAATGGCCTGATCAATCTGCTCCGTTCAGGCCGACAAAACTCTGTAAGAATAACCTTCACCAATATCAGAACACTGAACGACCTGTCCGGTAAAATTGGCGGGCAAATTCAGGCCGATTCTTCACAGATAATTGCATTTCTGTCCGATCCCGAGAACTACCGAAAGGATGGTTTCACCAGAGAAAATGTTATATCTGTCTTTATCCCGAACACCTATGAGCTGTTCTGGAATACCGGGGCCGGAGATCTTTATAAAAGGATGCTTAAGGAGTACCATAAATTCTGGTACAAAGAGCGGCTTGAGAAAGCAGAGGAAATAAACCTGACTCCTGCCGAGGTTTCAATACTGGCTTCAATAATTGATGATGAGGTAGCAAAGGCTGATGAGAAACCGCGTATTGCCGGTGTCTATCTTAACAGGCTCAGAAGAGGAATTCCTCTCCAGGCATGCCCTACCATAAAATTTGCCCTGAATGATTTTACTATTACGAGAGTGCTTTATAAACATTTGCAGACAGACTCGCCGTATAATACCTATAAGTTCAAAGGATTTCCTCCGGGTCCGATTGGCTGCCCCTCAATTGAGGGAATAGAAGCTGTTTTGAACGCTGAAAAGCACGATTATCTCTATTTTGCCGCGAAAGCTGATTTTTCAGGTTATCATAATTTTTCAAGGACTCTTTCGGAGCATAACAGGTATGCCGCCATTTACCAGCGCGAACTTAACAAAAGGAAGATATTCAGGTAATACCTATTACTTCAACCTCCCTTTCAAGAGTTATTCCGAATTCTTCAAATACTGACTTTCTGACATCTTCCGATAAATCGTATATCTCTCTTCCTGTGGCATTTCCATAATTGACGATTACCAGAGACTGCTTCTCGCTTACGCCTGCATCACCTTTCCTTTTACCTTTCCAGCCGCATTGTTCAATAAGCCAGGCTGCAGTAAGTTTGATATTGCCATAAGGATCTTCAAAGGCGGGAAGTCTGTGATATTTTTTCTTCAGATCTTCAGCTACTGATTTGCCAACAACAGGATTCTTAAAGAAACTACCTGCATTGCCGATCAGTTTTGTGTCAGGTAATTTACATTGCCTGGCGCTGATAACAACATTCCTGACATTGATCAGGGAGCTTGCACCAAGTTTATTCATCTCCTCTTTCAGAGATCCATACTCAAGACTTAATTTTGGTCTGGTTGTAAGCTTGTAATATACTCTTGTGATCAGGTATTTTCCTTTCAGCTCGTGCTTAAATGCGCTGTCCCTGTATCCAAACCGGCACTCAACATTGGTGAATTCTTTTACTGAACCGTCCTGCAGGCAGATTGTCCTTACTTTCTCAATTGTATCTTTTACTTCAGAACCATAAGCTCCGATATTCTGAACAGGAGTGGCTCCAACCAGACCGGGTATAAGCGAAAGGTTCTCCAGACCTCCGAAACCGTAATTTACCGTTTGTTCAACCAGCTTGTCCCAGACAATACCTGAGCCTGAGGAAATTATCACATAATCTTCCTTCTTCTCCTCAACAAAAACCCCTTCCATCTCCGGATGAATAACGGTCCCATGAAAATCATCAAGAAATAACAGGTTGCTGCCTCCACCCAAAATCAAGAAATTTTCCTCAGTGTCTTTGTGAGTCCTGAAAAAACGAATAGCATTCTCTTCCTGTTTAAAAGTGATCAGGTGGTCTGCTTTTATGTTCAGACCGAATGTATTATATTTTTTCAGTGAAATACTTTCGTAGATCATTATCCGGAAATCAATATGATGTAAAAATATAAAAACGGGTTTTAGATTGAAATAAATTTTGCGAATATTCCTGAAATTGTTGATATTGTAGATGTTTTAATAGAGTTCGGAGTTATTGAAGAAATTAATTAATCTCAATCTGATTCATGAGTTTAATAGAACTGGACCACGTTACCAAAAGCTACGGTAATCATATTGCCGTTGACGATCTCTCTCTTCAGGTTCCTAAAGGAAGTATTTACGGTTTCATCGGACCCAACGGATCTGGAAAGACAACCACCATAAGGATGATAATGAACATCTTGTACCCAGATAACGGGGTGATAAGGATTCTTGGGAAAGAGCATGTCGGAAGTCATCTCGACAGCATAGGTTATCTCCCTGAAGAAAGAGGACTCTACAGAAAGATGAAGGTAAAAGAACTTGTCAGTTTCTATGGTGAGCTGAAACATGTTGCTAAACCGGCAAAGGAGTCTGATTTCTGGCTTGAAAAGTTTGACCTTGCAAAATGGGCAGGTAAAAAAGTCGAAGCTCTAAGCAAGGGAATGAGTCAGAAAGTACAGTTTATAATTACCATCATAAACCGACCTGAAATAATCATTCTCGACGAGCCGTTCAGCGGTCTTGATCCTGTGAATGCCGAAATAATCAAAGAGGTGATTCTCGATCTCAGGAGAGAAGGAGCAACTGTACTTTTCAGCACACATGATATGGCAGTGGCTGAAAGGATGTGCGACTTTATATTCATGATCTATAAAGGGAGGAAAGTCCTGGATGGAACACTTGAATCAATTCAGAAAAACTATGGTCAGGATACAATACGCATTCAAACAGAAGGCGGAATTCCTGTTCTGAATGGTATCCCCGGCATTGAGAAGGTCAATGATTTTGGACAGGTTCAGGAGATAAGGATGAGCAGGGATGGTGATAATCAACAAATCCTTACAGCAATCATGGCAAAGACGAGAGTCATGAAGTTTGAAGTTGCCTCTCCTTCGCTGAATGATATTTTTATACGGATAGCAAGACCTGAAAAAAGTAAAAACCATGAATAAAGCACTTATTATAGCAAAACGAGAGTACCGTGCGGCTGTCAGGACCAAAGGATTTCTGGTAGCACTTTTATTGCTTCCCCTGTTCATGGGTGGCGGACTTCTGGTTTTTACCCTTTTGAAGGATAAAGTGGATGTAAATGACAAACGAATTGCTCTTCTTGACTATTCAGGGCTTTTCGCGGATTACCTTAAAGGTACTGCGGAATTCAGGAACAGTAATGAGCTTCTTAATGATAAAGGTGAAAAAGTTTTACCTGCAATATATTTTGAATTCATAACGCCTGACACTAATGATAAGAACCAGCAGAAGTTATCTCTTAGTGAAAGCGTAAGGAAAAAGGAAATTCATGCATTTGTCCAGATCGGATCTGATGTTGTTCATCCTCGTTCCGGTGAGGAGAACTCGAGGATAATTTATTACGCTGAAAATGCTGCCCTGGATAATATCAGAGGTTGGCTTAATAATGTCATTAACAATAAGATAAGAGAAATAAGGATTCTTGAGCTCGGGATTGATCCGGATAAGATACAGGACCTTTTCTTCTGGATAAATACAGAGGCTATGGGTCTGTTAACTATCGACACAAAAACAGGTACGATCTTAGAGGGGCGCAGAAGCAGCGAGATGCAGACGATACTTGTCCCATATATCCTTCTCCTGCTCATGTTCATGATGTTGATGATGTCGGCTATTCCCCTCCTGACGGCAGTGATGGAAGAAAAAAGTGAACGGATAGCTGAAGTCTTGCTTGGTTCAGTGACCCCTTTGCAGTTCATGACAGGAAAGATTTTAGGAAGCCTTGGTGTATCCCTCACAACGTCTGCAATCTATATAGCCGGAGCGGTCATCACACTCGATCGGATGGATATGTCGGAAATTATACCATATCATGTCATTCCATGGTTCTTTATCTATATGCTGTTTAATATTATCATGGTAGGATCGATAATGGCGGCACTTGGCGCGACCTGTAACGACTCGAAAGATGCACAGGCAATACAGTTTCCTGCGATGCTGCCAATAATTCTTCCTCTCTTTCTGATGATGCCCATAATACTGAATCCTTTGGGAAAAATGGCAACAGGATTCTCATTGTTCCCGCTCTGGACTCCAATGCTGATGCTCCTGCGGCAATCAACCTCAGTCACAATTCCTTTATGGCAACCAATAGTCGGTCTCATTGGTGTAATATTGTTTACAATCCTTTGTGTCTGGGCCGGAGCCCGCATTTTCCGTTCAACTATTATTCTTCAGGGAAAGAGGCCAAAGTTTGGTACTCTCATAAAGTATATTGCCAGAGGCTGAAAGCAATATTAATTGATCTGCTTTTTAATGTTTTTATGTTGCATAATTATAAACCTGACAATTGCTGGCGGAGGATATATTATTATTTGAAAGTTTTTAAATTATTTAATTTTATAACTGTACGACTGGAGGAAAGTGATAATGAGATCACTGGTAAGAGCAGATTCGCTATTCAAAAAATACGGTAACATAGTCGCAGTTGATAATATTTCATTTGAGATATACAGGGGAGAAATATTCGGCTTCCTGGGTCCAAATGGCGCCGGAAAGACTACGACAATAAAAATGATGAGTGGTCTTTTAAAACCTGACAGAGGACATGTTACAATCGATTCCCATGATCAAAGCAGATCTATCGGCATTTGTCCTCAACATATTGTGATTTGGGAAAATCTGACCTGTTATGAGCAAATACTTTATATGGGCAGGATGTATAATATGTCTGCAAGCGAAGCAAAGAAAAAGGGACAGGAACTGTTTGAGGCGCTCGGACTTTCCGGAATAAAGAATCGTCTGGCTAAAAAACTCTCCGGTGGCATGCAGAGAAGACTTAATATTGCGCTTGCTTTAATCCATTCACCCGAAATTGTATTTCTGGATGAACCACAGGCAGGACTTGATCCGCAAAGCAGAGTGCTTGTACGTGATTATATCCGGTCAATCAAGAATAAAACCACAATTGTGCTTACTACTCATGACATGGAAGAGGCAGAGAAACTCTCCGACAGGATTTGCATAATTGACAAAGGTAAAGTATTGGTTACAGATACTGCAGATGAATTAAAAAAGATGAGCGGTTATGAAGATGTAATTGAAGTTGATGTGGCCGGTGATGTTTTCCGGGAGTTCATACCATATCTTGATCCAGCTTTAACAAGCAATATGTCGGTTTCAGGAAATACAGTCTCTTTAAGTGTTAAAAATCCACAATCAACATTTGATAATGTTTTAAGCGTTGTAAGAGACCGTAATTTAAAAGTAAATGGCTTGCGCCTGCGAAAAAACAGTCTGGAGGATGTATTTATTAACCTCACGGGAAGGAGCATAAGAGAATGAAAACATTATCTTGTTTTATAAAAACATTTAAAGAGAATATCCGGGATTGGAAAATACTGATCCTGGTCCTTATCTTCGCTCCATTTTTTGTTTATCTGATGTATCTGTATATGGGTGATTCCGGATCATTGGTTTATAATGTAATAGTAAATAATAATGACAATGAAGGAAAAATCTCAAAAGAGCTTATCAGCGAATGGGGAAAATTAAAGGCAGAAGATGGTAAATCAATTCTCAGAATTAAATTGGTTTCTGACACAGCTATAGCAAAGAGACTGATTAAGAATAAAAATGCTGATTTGTTTATTACCATTCCCGGCGATTTATCGGAGTCTTTTAATACGTTTTTAATTGATGGAAATAGCTTCTTGTCACCTCTGATAAGTTATGGAGATCAGGCAAATGTAAAGTATATGATGGCGGCTTCATTTATCGATTACATAACATATAGTTACATAGGACAAAAAACGGGGATAAAGATGCCCATGACTATGAAGTATGAATTTGCCGGCAGGGGGAAAAGCCTGAGAGAGTTTGATTTATATATTCCGGCATTGCTGGTGCTGGCAATTATTATGATGCTTTTTACTGCAGGAGCCTCTATTGTAAGAGAAATAGAAAAAGATACAATTACCAGACTCTCTTTATCAAAACTTACATCTGCCGAATTCATGGCTGCCTTAAGTCTTAATCAGATAATAATTGGATTGATATGTCTTTTCTTAACACTTTGTGCAGCATTTTCGGTCGGATATAGTACTTCTGGTTCAATGTCATTGCTTTTTCTTGTTGGTGCTCTGGCTTGTTTCTCCGTCATAAGTATCAGTATAATAACTGCATGCTTCATTAAAACAATGTTTGGACTATTGACACTTGGCTGCTTTCCATTCTTTATATTAATGTTCTTTTCTGATTGCTTTATGCCCTTACCTAAGGTAAATCTTTTCAGCCTGGCCGGAAATCAGGTTTATCTTAACGATGTTTTACCAACTGCAACAGCAACAAGGGCTTTTAATAAAATACTGAATTATGATTCCGGTTTTTCCGATGTCTCATTTGAACTAATATGGATATTGACACTGTCTCTTGTCTATTTCTTCTTTGGGATATGGCTTTTCAGAAGGAAGTATAAATATTAAATAAAATTGTAATTTGCAGGGGAATTTTAGGAATTGTAAATTAACCTGACAATTATTATGAAAAGCAATCGCCGTAATTTCTTAAAGACAGCAACAGTAGCCGGTGCCGGTGCCTTTACAGGAGGATTTTTATCGGGCTGTGCCCCGAAACAACCTGAATCACACCTTGCAGTCATACTCGACGCAGTAAAAAGAACTCACACGCAGAAGATTAACATGTCAGGATATTCTTCTCCTGCATTACCGGTTGTCAGAGCAGGCTTTATCGGACTGGGCGACAGAGGAAGCGGTGCAGTGCAACGTCTTTCAAATATCGAAGGAGTGGAAATAAAAGCTCTGGGTGATCTCAGGAAGGTTGCGGTTGAAGGATCGCAGAAATATCTTGCACGGATCGGAAGGCCAGCAGCCCAGGAGTTTTATGGTGATGATAACATTTGGGAAAAGCTGGTTGAATTACCCGACCTTGATCTTATCTACATATGTACCCCATGGGTATGGCATACACCGATGGCAGTCTATGCGATGGAAAACGGAAAGCATGTGGCATGTGAGGTTCCGATTTCAAGAACCATTGATGAAGCCTGGCAGCTGGTTGAGACGTCAGAAAAGACCAGGAAACACTGCATGATGCTTGAGAATTGCTGTTATGATTTCTTTGAACTGCTGACACTTAATATGGCACGGCAGGGTATGTTCGGTGATATTGTACATGGAGAAGGCGCTTATATCCATAATCTGGTTGGTATGAATTTCAAAAAACCGGTTGACGAAAGACAGTCTGATGGCGGATACACAGGTATGTGGAGACTTAAAGAAAATGCTGAACGGAACGGAAACCTTTATCCGACCCATGGATTAGGGCCGATATGCCAGATTATGAATATAAACCGGGGAGACAAGATGGAATATCTGACGTCAATGTCAACAAATGATTTTGTAATGGGTAAACGTGCCAATGAACTTGCTGCAGGCGATGAGTTCTTTGCACCTTATGCTAATAAAGATTATCGCGGCAAT
>DATKXL010000216.1:0-3449 GCA_035529055.1 Bacteroidales bacterium | reverse complement strand
ATCAACAGGAACGTGGTGCATTAATATGAATCCCTTTAATAATGAAACGCTAACGGCAGAACAGCTTGACAGGGATTGCCTCTGTTATATCAGTGTAAACAGACAACCTGTTAAGTCATCCCGGTTATTCCTTGGGAACATGCATGAGTCCGCGGTTAAGATGTTAAATAATCATTTCAGGACTACTGATAACTTTTATAAAAACGTAAAATATGATCAGGAGTTGCTTAAAATGTTAAAGCAGAGATACAGCGGCGATAAAAGAGCCTTCTTTAACAGCGGACCAGCATCAAGGGAGTTCAAAGACCGGATCGATCTGTATGATTTTAAATCGTATGATGAAGGTTATCACCAGCTTATGATTGAGCTGAGTGATCTGGCCGTTGAAGCAATAAGACTTGTGATTGCAGGTAAAGATGAAATTGAAAACATTTATATCACGGGTGGTTTTGCAAAGAATATAATTTTCCAGAAACTTTTAGCACAGGCCTTTTCATCAAAGAAAGTTTATACCTCTGTTATAAATAATGCAACTGCTCTGGGTGCAGCCCTGGTCGTTTTTTCTTCAATGAACAATAAACAGCCTGAGCTTAACCTTGGATTGAATGAATGCACCATATAGAGGAGCCCTCCTTCTGATACTTTTTGCAGCAATTGCCTCTGGCTTATCAGCACAGGAAAAAGATTTTGGTATATGGTACTCTGTTTCAGCAGAATATGGAATAACTAAGAAACTCGAGCTGGATTTCTCTACAACGGTCAGGACTTTCGACAAAGCCACCAAAATAGAAGAGATGTTCCTTGAAGGCGGATTAACTTACAAATTCAATAAATTCGTTTCGGTCACTGGGTCGTACAGGATTACGGAGAATATTGAGGATGATGATTCTTACCATCTTCGGCATAAATGGTTTTTTGATGTGAAAGGATTTCTCCCCGTTGGAGATTTTACATTTACAGGCAGGTTCAGGTTTCAGAAACGATATAAAACATTTTTTGAGGATGAAAATGACAAAATACCTGTCACACACTCACGATACAAGCTGAAATTAGACTATGATTCACCTTCATTTCCTGTAAATCCATATGTATCTGCCGAAATATTTTGCCCGATGTTCAATGACCCGGAAAGGTTTATTGATAAACAGTGGTTCACTTCCGGTCTGGAGCTCAAAATCACCAAAAACCATTCAGTTGAAGCCGAATATATTTTTATACGTGACTTCCTTCCACGTCTATCAGATATCCACCTGATTTCCTTTAATTACAACTTAAAATTCTGAACATGACATTTATAGTGATAAACTTTAAAATCAGCTTTAGCATGAAGACATTAAAAGCAGCCTTAGTAACAATCCTTGTATTAGGCAGTTATCTGACTGCCGATTGTCAGAAATCCGGATCAAAGGAAAAGATAAAGAGCATAATTGTTCTGGAAGAGAAATCCGATGCGCTTATTAAAAAGCAGTATAAAGAGTCTGAAACCTATTATGATAATAAGGGCAATATTCTCGAAGAGATTACCTATAAGCAGGGAAAGGTGAATAAGCATTTCAAATATGAGTACGATTCAGATGGAAATAAGATAAAAGAAGAAAAATTTGGTCCTTCCGGCAAATTAACTGAAACATCCGAATACAAGATCGATAACGGATTAAGGGTTGAGAAGATAGTTTATGATGCCAATAAAAGGATAAAGTCAAGAAAGATCTATCAGTACACTACCTTCTGATAACGAGTTAACAATAAATTAATCAAAGATTAATGAAATTAAAATTATTAATTCTCACAGCTCTTTTTTTCTCCATTGTCTCGGAGATAAAATCACAGGAACAAACAAGGCAGGAAAGGCAATGGCCCGGTTACAGAGGATATTTATCTTCAGGTGTGCTCGATAATGCCAATCTGCCCGGTAGTTTTGACCCGGTAAAATTGACCAATGTGAAATGGAGGGTCAAAATACCGGGAATGGGAATTTCAAGCCCCGTAATCTGGGACAATAAGCTCTTCCTCACAACTGCGGTAAGTGAGGCCGATAAGGCAGGATTTAAACCGGGTCTTTACGGAGATGTCACCCCCGTAAAAGATTCATCAGTTCATGAATGGAAGGTGCTTTGCTTTGATAAGAATACCGGAAAAATTATCTGGGAGAGGACTTCATGTACAGGCATTCCAAAGATAAAGAGGCACCCAAAATCAACTCATGCCAATACAACGGTTGCTACGGATGGAAACTTTGTTGTTGCATTTTTCGGGTCGGAAGGTCTCTATTGTTATGATATGAGTGGTAATCTCCGGTGGCAAAAGAACTTCGGAGTGCTTAAATCTGTATTCTTTACTATGGAAAATGCAGAATGGGAATTTGCCAGTTCCCCGGTCATTTACAACGGTGTTCTGATAATCCAGTGCGACGTACTGGAAAACTCATTCCTGGCCGCATATGACCTTAAAACGGGCAAAGAGCTGTGGAAAGCTGTAAGGGATGAATATCCCGGATGGTGCACTCCGAATATCTATATCGATGCAGGTAAAACGTTAGTTGTTGTGAACGGTTATAAACACAGGGGAGGATATGATTTTAATACCGGAAAAGAGATCTGGAAAATGTCAGGCGGTGGGGATATTCAGATTCCGACGCCAATACTGGGGGAAGGATTGATCTATTTCAACAGCGCCCACGGCAGGAGCTCGCCGATCATGGCTGTCAGAACAAGTGCAAGAGGGGATATAACTCTTAAAGAAGGTGAGACATCGAATTCCGGAGTTCTCTGGAGTATTCCGCGAGGAGGTTCGTACATGCATACATTGCTTCTTTACAGGAATCGCCTATACAACGTCAACTGGAATGGATCAGTCAATTGTCTGGATCCTCTTACAGGGAAAGAGATATATAATGCAAAACTGGGAAATACTAAGAGCTTTATTGCATCTCCCGTTGCATCCGACGGCAAAATATATATTGTTGATGAAGAGGGAACTGTTTATATTATTCAGGATGGAGATTCATTCAAACAGCTTGCCGAGATACCGCTGAACGACATTTGCATGACCGCACCTGCAATAACAGATGGCATGATCTATTTCCGGACTCAAAACTATCTTACAGCTGTCGGGAAAAAATAAGAAGGGAATCTTTTACTCTTTTCTGATAGTGGCAATTAATGCCTTGTCCTGAATTGTTTTAAGAGAAATGACCAGAGCTGTCAGACCTGCTGTAAGTATCAGGATTATCGTAAAAAGAATATTGATCCAGGGTATTTGCGAACCGCTAAGAATTGAATGAATTGTTGCCAGAATCGCTGAGATGAGACCAATAAACAAACCGCTCAGGAGTATTATGAACTGTTCCCCAAAAATAATCCTTCTGATCTCATTTACTGAAAAGCCTGTTGCCATCATCAACCCGAATTCCTTTTTCCTGTGATTAAAATTTCTTACAAGGGTAAAAC
>DATKXL010000215.1:0-5083 GCA_035529055.1 Bacteroidales bacterium | reverse complement strand
TTACCATTTGTTAGTCCGGATATACCATCTGTAGATTTAGACTTTCTTGTATTATTTTATATCTTAATTTCGATATGAGTTTATGACTATGATCTTTGGAAAAATGGACAGTTACAAAGATATATAGACAGTAAAAGCGTTCTTAAAATAAAAACAATTATTAATTAATTCTTTAAGCCATGAAAAGAGTGATTTTATCAGCAGTACTTATGATTGTGATCTGTACCGCTTCGTTTGCAAAAAAAATAATTGCTGAAGGAAAAACTTTCTCAGCATTAGGAGACTACAAGATTGAGGCTATGGATGAACCAGTTGTCCTTAACGGGCAGGAGATGGAAGCATTCATCATCTCGTATCAGAACACCGGCATGAAGGTTACGGTTGCAGTAGAGAAAACAAAAATCTGCAAAAACTACTACGTGTTATCTGACAACCTTTCGATCAAGTACGTGTGCAACAAGAACTACTTTGGAGTTGAAAGACTCAATAAAGATCTTGAAAAAGAGGGGTATAAGACCTTAAGTGATCAGCTTAACAATGTAGAGTATTTTCGTCAGAAGCTGATAACAACCGGTGGCAATAGCGATCTTACCAATTCAAGGCTTATTGCCGCTTATTTCCCCTTCCTGTTGAAAGACCAGAAAAGCGTTCTGGCAGTAAAGTAATGTTCTTCTAAAAGGCCGTCCGGCCAATTCCATTATTAGGTTTAGAAAAAAGAGGGTTTATTAGAAGCCCTCTTTTATTTTTACTCCTAAATTCCGCTTTGCTGAACTGTTAATTTACTGATGTTTACAAAGTCCCCCTATGCGGGAGTTGGGGGGTAAATCAATCAGCCTTTAAACCTCGACATATGAACGAGAAAAAGATCTTTTCTGTTCCTGGAGATCGGGACATCCGAACCGTCAGTCATTTCAATATATCCCCCCTCCTTCCGGATATATTTCCTGACGTATTTAAGGTTGATGAGATGTGAATTATGGGAGCGGAAAAAGTAGCGGTCGCTGAGCAGGTCCTGGAATTCTTTAAGATGCTTTGATACCAGTATTTTGCGATTCCCCGTAACGAAAAACCATGAATAGCTGCGGTCAGCCTCGATACGGATGATATCCCTCGGATTAAGATATTCCATACCATCCGAAGTTGGAATAGCCAGTCGTGAAGGATGGGCAGTTCGCAGATTCTCCATCAGCATCCTGAAGCTTTCATTTCCCTGGTCTTTATTGTTTGTGCGCTTTTGTATCACCCTGTTCACTGCCTCAATGAACTCGGTTATATTGATCGGCTTCAGTATATAATCCACTGCACTGAACTTGATTGCCTTTATTGCATAATGATTAAACGCCGTAATGAAAATCACATCGAAATCTTTTTCCGGGAAGTTTGCGAGTAGATCAAAGCCTGTGCCATTAGGCATCTCAACATCCAGAAAGACCAGCCCGGGCTTCATCTCATTGATCTTCTGAACACCCTCAATGACGTTATATGCCTTGCCAATTACTTCCAGTCCGGGACAATATTCCCCGATTATAGAGCTAATGAAATCAACAGCATCTGTCTCATCATCTACAATGATCGTTTTCAGCTTTTTGCTCATGTCATAATGGGTATATGAATCTCGACCCGTGTTCCGGCAGATTCGCCATTTTCATTTTTCAGATCGGTATAGACAGTTTTTAAACTGGTTCCGTAAAGTGCATTTACAAGGTCTAATCTCGAAGTGGTGATCTGTGTTCCAAGAGAGTTATGATTGGTTTCCCTTTTCAGGTTTCTCTCCCTTGCAGCATTACGTCCTATGCCGTTATCTTCAATGGTGCAGAGGAGAAAATCCTTTTCAAGCTTTATATCAATTCTGACAGATCCTTTCCCCTCCCTTGGCATAAGTCCGTGACAAATAGAATTTTCAACATATGGCTGAATCAACATTGTGGGGATTTTATACAACAAGGGATCGATCTCTTCATCAACCTTTATTTCATAATCGAACTTGTCCTTGAACCTTATGGATTCAAGCTCAAGATAGAGGTTCAAAGCAGTGATCTCGTCATTGAGTGGAATAGATGTGTGCTGTGAGTTATCAAGGATTTTACGCATCAGGTTCGAGAACTTGGTCAGGTAATTATTTGTAGCCAGCTTATCGTGCTGGTACATATAATACTGTATCGAGTTCAGGGTATTGAAGATGAAATGAGGATTCATCTGTTGTCGCAGATTGGCCTGGGTGATTTCGGATATTTTATGGTTCATCTCGCTGATCCGGCGTTTGGCTTTGAGCTTTGAGCCCCGGAAAAGGAGCAATCCGATAGCAAGGCCTAATACAATGAAGCCTGAAAAACCATAATTCAGGATCCTTTGATTTTTTAACCTGAGTGAAAGCAGCTCCACCTCTTTATTGTGATTTTCAAACTCATAACGCAATCTTGTATCTGTAAGACCTTGAGTATTTTCTTTACTGATATAAGCATCCCAGAATTTTTTGTAAAGAACATAACTTTTATAGGCATTTGAAGTATCCTTTATACTGAGATATAATTTACTCATATCCATATATATCCAGTAAAGGTCATACCAGTCATTAACTTCTTTTGCCTGCTCAATTCCTTTCTCGTAAAAGCTTATTGCTGCTTCAGGTTTTCCCAGATCACGATATATTGTTCCAATATTCCCAAGCGAGTTGGCCGAAGCTGAATTCAAGTTGGCGGGGATACTGTATTTCAGGGATCTATTGTAATTATACAGAGAAGAATCATACATTTTTTCAAGATAGAAATTCCACCCTATATTAGCAAGAGAGAATGCTGTGACACCAGTATCTTTTTTAATCAAAGATATTTCGAGACTTCTTCTCAGGAGTGAATCGGCCTGTCGGAAATATCGGTCTTTCTCATCTGTAAATGAAGTTCCCAGTCTTGAAAAGCCTGCCTCAAGGTGTGATGTGTCATTCTCTGCAAATGCTGCATCAATCATCATCTGAAGACTTTGCCTGTATCCTTTCAGATCACCGACCTTTCTGTAAATTTTTGACTCTCCATCGTAACTTGTTGGGATGATCCCTCTCAATTTCTCTCTTTTTGAGAGTTCAATACTTTTTTCAAAATAGTTCATGCCTTCCGGGAATAATCCCATCTGGAAATAATAATTGCCCATAAAGATCATCGTTTTGGCAAGGATAAACTTTTCACCGGAGCTTTCAGCCTTTTTCATCGCTTTTTGTGCCTCCTCTGCTGCACTGGTGTAATCCTCTGTCCAGAGAGAGTAATTCGCCTTAAGAAGGTGCAGAAGCGGGGTGATTTCGATATTCTTCTTATCACATATCAATTCTGCACTGTCAATAAGGGCTTTGGATTTCTCTAACATAACGGGTTTTGATAAATATTTAAACCCGTTCCTGGCAATGCTGTTAATCATTGCAGTGTCACTCTTTGAACCTGAAACTAATTTGATCGCAGTGACTTTTGGTGATGTAAATAGTGATCCGGCTGATGGAGATGTCCATACAGCCAGATATAACAATATCAGAATGAGTTTGAAAGCTTTCATGACAAAACCCGTGTTAAATTGAAAAACAGAATCACATTCCTGAGATCACTTCTACGGTAAAACAGGTACCCTGAAGTTAAAAAGTTTGAGGAAATTCTTAAAATAACAATTTACAGATTGCAGGTTTGACTTTACAGATGGTAATTCCGGTTAATGGCTGGAGACCCGTTCTATAACTTCAAGACACATACGGCCATTATGATACGGGCATATCCAGAATCCTGCCTTGTCGCCTCTGCCGGGTTCTCCTGCATCGGTAACCGAGCTGAACCACCCTCCATTCTTCTTGTCAATGAAATGCCGGTCAATATAATTCCAGCAGTTAACAGCTTTATCAAGATATGCCTCATTACCCGTTAATTCAAATGCATTGAGGTAACCCACAACAGTCTCAGCCTGTTCCCACCATGAGCGTCCTGGTCTGACATGTCCGGTGGAATAATCTTTATCAGAAACCATTCCTCCGTCTGACCGAAGCCCTTCAGCGGCGGCATCAGCGATCTTAATGCTTACCTCCTTCACCCTGGCAATCAGCTTTGGATCACCCAGCAGATGTGCAGCCTCATAAAGGAGCCAGGAGCACTCAATATCATGACCGTATGAATCGATAGTTGCTGTACTCTTCCAGTCCTTGTCCAGGAAACAGATTAGGTGGAAAGTTTTCTTGTCAACAATTTTATCGAGGAAGATCTCAACCATGTTTCTTAACCGGCCAGCAACAACCTTATCGGGATAAACCCTGTAAAGGTTGGCATAAGCCTCCATAACGTGAAGCGATGTATTCATGGTTTTCTGGACATTGGCCGAGCTCTCGCCGATCAGCCTGTCTCCTGTCCTGTTCCATTCCCGGCTGAAGGCTTCGAAATAGCCGTTTGCCTCTTTATCCAGAACGTGCTTTTCAAATACCTCAAATATCTCTTTTGCCTTCTTAAGAGCCTCCTGGTCACCCGTTGCACGGTTGTATTCTGAAAGACCATAAATAAAAAATGCATTTGTATAGGTCTGCTTTCTTATATCTGATGGTTCTCCCTTGAAATTAACACTTCTGTATGCCCCTCCATACTGGTTATCAACGAAATGCGATAAAATGTAATCTTTTGCCCGGGTAGCAATACGCAGGCAGGATGTATCTTTCAGGACACGGTAAGCAGAGGAATAGGTCCATAAGATCCTGGCATTCAGTATTCCACCCTTGTCATCATTGGGATAGACCTGTTCCTTTCCATCAATGCGGCCATAGAATCCGCCATTTACATTGTCGATCATCTTTGACGACCAGTAAGGAAGTATGTTGGCAGTAAGATCTGCATATACTTCTTTTTTAAGCTGTTCCAACTTTACTTTCTGACTTGCAGTCAATTTGAACTCCTGGGCATAGTTAAAAGTTTCAGAAAGGATGAAAAGTGCTGCCAGAATGAACAGGTATTTTTTCATGATTTTTTTTGTTTTATTACAGGTGCAAATTCTTCTGCAAATTATAATAAATATTCCTAATTTGGATAACGATTAATTTCTACTTTTCTTTTCATATTTTTGACTAAATAAA
>DATKXL010000214.1:0-4426 GCA_035529055.1 Bacteroidales bacterium | reverse complement strand
TTCAGCACCTGCAATATATGATATACCTTCCTGTTTCAGACTTATTCCCGGGGATGATGAAGTTGTCATCACCTTTTTACCACATGCAGCACCTCCGTAAACCATATTTATAGCGGCTATCTCGCTTTCAGCCTGAAGGACCACCATTCCGGTAGTTTCATAAGGCTTAGCTCCCATCAGGTATTCAAGTATTTCACTCTGAGGTGTAATCGGATATCCGAAATAACCATCGGCACCGGCACGTATTGCTGCCTCTGCCACAGCCTCATTGCCCTTCATCAGTCTTAATTCTTTTTCCATTACCAGACTATATTTTTGTTTTATAAACAGTAATCACACCATCAGGACACACCATGGCACAATTCGCACAACCAATGCAAAGATCCGGATTGGCAGGATAAGCATAATAATAGCCTTTCCCGTTAACCTCTTTTGCCATAGCAATTGTCCCAGTCGGACAGGATATCATACAGATTTCGCATCCCTTGCATTTCTCAATATTTACAACAATACTACCTCTTATTTTTGCCATATTCTCTTGTTTTAACTATTTTCCAACACATGATCTTCATAAAACTTTCCAAGCCTGACCTCCAGGTCATTGAACTGGTTCACAGGAACCTGGGAAACACAGGCTCTCAAACCCTGTCTGTCGCTCCCCGTTATATCAAGCGAAATGGCGCTGATGCCATAATATAAAAGCTCTTCAAGCAATTGTTTACCCGTAAATCCCGGATATGAAATGGTAAAATAGAAGCCATCCGCAACAGGTTCATCCATATCTTTATCATATTCGATCTTAAATCCGTTTGAAATAAAGATCTTCTTCATTATTGATGCTTTTTCGCCATATACCTTAACATCATCCCGGTATTTATACAGCCCTTCATTAACTGCTTTCAGTAATGCCGCCAATCCATACTGAACCGAGTGTGTTACTCCGGCAGATAAACCGTACAATGCTCCGTAAACAGCGGAATGCCCGAATTTATCTGAAGAATAGTATCTTAAAAGATCAGGATATGACCTGTTAAAAAGGTGATCCGAAACTGCCATCATACCAATCCTCTGACCGGCATAACTAAATATTTTAGAACTGGATATAAGGAGAACATAGTCATCTGTATAACGCGCTACAGTGGGCTGATAAGGCGGTCGGCCCGGGTTAGAATAGTCTTTTCTGAAATCCATTCCAAAATAGGCCAGATCTTCTATAACGATAACATCATATTTGCCGGAAAGTTCTCCAATAATTGACAGTTCTTCTTCAGTAAGGCAAATCCACGCAGGATTATTCGGATTAGAGTAGAGCAATGAAGAAATCTTTCCTGATTTCAGATATGATTCAAGTTTCTGCCTTAGCTTGCTGCCCCTGTAGTTATAAATATCAAAAGAATGATAGTCATGACCAAGCATTTTTACCTGCTGTTTTTGTACCGGGAACCCGGGATCAATAAAAAGAGTACCTTCCTTGGTTTTATCATTCCTGTTCGCCACAAGAAAGCTTATCATTGAACCCATCAGGGAGCCAACCGTGGGAATACATCCTTCCGGACTTATATCAACATTCAGGAACAGTTTGATGAAACGGGAGGTTTCCAGTTTAAGGGGAGCAATACCGGTAATATTAGGATATACCGCTGCAACACCATCCCTGAGAGCAGCTATTTCTGCATCAATACCTATTGAAGGAGATGGAAGACCGGGAACGCCCATCTCCATGCGAATAAATTTGATACCTGTACTCTTCTCGATCCTGTTAACCAGATAGACTATTTCACGAATAGAAGCTGCTCCCGGTGCAATAACGCCGGTATTCTTTTTCAGGAACTCTACTATTTCTTTAGATATTGGTATGCTGCTCATAAAACACAAAGCAAATCAAAATTCGAACTTAAATAAAATTGTTTCAGTTTTATCAAAACGGGATGAATATCACTTTTCAATTCTTATCCTGGCATCTACAACAGTTATGTCATCCATACTCCCAATAAGAGGATTAAGGTCCATTTCTTTAATTTCTGTGGCAAACCGGAGTAAGCTGGAGAGTCTTACAATTATCTCTGCAAATCTTGATTCGTTAATACCCTCTTTGCCTCGTGTTCCTTTGATTATCCTGTAGCTTTTTAGACTTTTGATCATTGAACCGGCTTCACTGAATGTAAGAGGAGCCAGACCTGAAGATACATCACCAAGAACTTCTACAAAAATTCCGCCGAGCCCGCACAGAATAACATGTCCAAACCGTGGTTCATACCTGGCACCGATGAACAGTTCAATCCCTGATAACATTTGCTGGACAAGAACGGCTTTCACTCCTTTAATCTTTTTCATCCTTATGAATTCTGCCTCGAGATGCTTTTGTGACTTAATGTTAAGGGTAACCCCTCCAACATCCGATTTATGTACCGGTCCAACAACTTTCAGGGCAAGAGGATAACCGATATTGTCAGCAGTTGAAATAAGCTGCCGTCTGGTAGTAACAACCGTTTCTTTAACCAGTGGGATACTGGCCGCATTCAGAAGCTGCTGAATGGTCGTGGGATCAAGATATCCTGAAGGGGCATTGTCAACTATTCTCCTTATCAGTGGAACATCGACATTCTCAAGAAAGATCTTCTCTTCTGCCGGATATGGGGTATTGAATATTTTTGTAAGAGCCCGCCCCAGCACCACTTCATCAGGGAAATTAACATGACCTTTGTTCAGGAAATATTCCAGCTCGGTTCGCGAACTTGATATTGAAGGTAATATCGGATACAACGGCTTATGGCACTCCTGAATCTTATTATGAAGCAGATCGTATATTTCAGTCATATCATTCAGACCGTTACTGCCAAAGATCACGGTCATACCATCAATCAGGGGCAGTTGCTTATCCACGTATTCAATAACCTTATCCAGCTGTTCATTGGTTGCGGTAGCTATCAGGTCGATCGGATTTTCGGCAGAAGCGCCCGGATTCATCATCGAAAGAAGTGTATCATGATCCCTGCCGGTTATTTTTGGAATATTCATACCGCCTGTCACCAATGCATCGGTAAGCATCACAGCCGGCCCCCCGGCATGAGTAACAATAGCTATATTTCTGCCCTTCAATGGTTTATGCATGAATACCGAGGCTACCGTTGTCAGCTCCTCCCTCCCGGAGCATCTTACTATTCCGGCCTTCCTGAACAAAGCTTCAACTGCCGAGTCAGAAGAAGCCATAGCACCAGTATGTGATGAAGCTGCGCGTATCCCGGCTTCTGTCGTTCCGGCCTTTATTGCGGCTATCATACACCCTTTTCGGATAAGCGAAGATGCATGATGCAATAATTTATCAGGATTCTGAATGCTCTCGACGTAAATCAACTTTATAGATGAGCTGGTACCGGCATCATAAGTCTTATCCCAATATTCAAGAACCTCTTCAACTCCTGTCTGTGCACTGTTCCCTACAGAATAGATGCTCGAGAAGTTAAGACCCTTCGGCATAGCTGATTCAAAAATAAAAACAGCAGTTGCACCGGAACCTGAAACAAAATCACATCCTCTGCTGCTCAGCTTTGGAACCGGTGTGGTAAAGACTCCGCTGTATGTCTGTGTTATGACTCCTATGCAATTCGGACCTATAAGACAGGCGCCTGCTTCATTTATCATATCTGAAACATCTTTCTCCAGCTTTCTTCCCTCCTCGCCTGATTCACTGAAACCTGCAGAAATTATTATGAAAGCGGTGGCACTCTTTTCCTTTAACAGGATTTCAACTGCAGGGAGACACAATTTTGCCTGTATAGCAATGATTGCCAGATCAACCTGAGGCAGCTGAGCGACATCTCTGTATGATGTAATCCCCTGAACACTATCCTTTTTAGGATTGACTACAAATAATTTTCCGGAATAATTTCCGTCAATAATGTTTTTGAGGACTTTCCCTCCCGGCTTAAAAAGATCTTCTGATCCCCCGACAACAACGATGCTGCCGGGATTTATTAGTTTGTCATTTAACATAAATATCTATCTGCCCTATAGCAAATTAAGAACACAGTCAATTGATGTTTAATGAAGGCAATATAATAAAAATAAATAGTTTAAAAGAAAAGAGCAGTCATGTTAATGCTGCCAGCTTAATTAAATGATTATAAAAATTACTTTTGCAGAACAAAACGGAATAGTTGTAAGAAGGTTGAAAGGTTGAAAGGTTAAAACACAAAAATGGAAGTAAGTGAGATTTTGGAAAAGGACCTTTTTTCGAAAGAGGAAATCATCAGGCTGCTTTCTGCTGAAGGAGAGGATAGAACTTTTTTGTTCAGGAAATCTTCCGAAGTAAAGGAGAAGTATATTGGGAAAAAAGTCTGGTTCAGGGGATTGATTGAGTTCTCAAATGTATGCGGGAAAGATTGTCTTTATTGCGGAATAAGGAAAGGAAACAAGAATCTGAAAA
>DATKXL010000213.1:0-2268 GCA_035529055.1 Bacteroidales bacterium | reverse complement strand
CAATGTAATTCTGGTCAAAATCTCTCATTTTCAGGGTTAGACCTGAAAGTTCTTTTTGAGCTTTCAGGTTATCACCTGATTCCTTCAGGATCAGATAGTATTCATTTCCTGTTCTGAAATCAAGAGGATCATCAACCGGGAAAGTTGCGAGTGTTGAAAGGGCTCTCTTGTGATCGCCCAGACGCCGTTGAATGGATGCTTTTAGTCCGATGGCACTGTTATTAATGGTATTGGTAGTCAATGATTCATTTATTTGTTCAAGAGCTTTCGTCAGATCACCCTTCAGACAGGATATTCTTGCGAGTTCGAGGTAAGCCGCGGAGTGCCAGGCATAATCCCATGTTGCACGATACAGAGTATCAGCAGCCTCATCATAGAGCTCCAGGTTCTTAAGTGTAAGACCCTGAAGATAAAGGGCTTCGCAATTCGAAGGGCGGGTGTAGTCTTTTGTTAACCTCTTTATTGCTCTGGCAAAATAACCCCTGGCCCGGGTGTAATCACCATTCTTTAGATATGTATTACCGATCGCTGTGTTAGTACGGATGTCAGATGGATCGCGTTTAAGGGCCTCCTCATAATAATCCATCGCATCAAGTGTGGGATTATAAAATTGCTGTATCCTGCTTCCGGCCAGATAGAGCTCCTCGACAGTAGGTATATCCTCTGGTAATGCCGGCCGCCTGACTATATCCGGAAGCTTCTCTGCAGGCGGGTTCTTAACCGGTTGATATGAGACAAGTACTACACCTGTTTCACTATCGGTCATTTCAGTATAGAGATCTGTAAACTCAAAGGTACCATTCATTTTGATCATCCGGGTAAAAGCCTTTTCAGGGGAGACCTCAAGGTTCTTTTCAAAAATAATCTCAACGCCTTTTTTAAGGACTATTTTGGCTTTATGTACTTTCCCTGTAGAATAGTAACCCAGAAAAACCTGGTTCTTCTCCCTCTGCTCAAGGTTTACGGCTCCATTAAGGTTTGCATATTTGAAACCCTGGATATCCTTTACAGGGTACCAGTATTGTCTGAAGGTTTTTACCTCATAAGGCCTTATCCAGCTGTAATCAGGCTGGTTATCGGAGAAGGCCCCGACCATTATCTCCACGTAGGGACCGTCATCGTCAGTTAACCTGGCTTCGGTGGCCTGTCCGCGTGCACCTGATCCCCATTCCCATAATTTGGCTCCTTTTACAATATTATGATCACCGATATGAATGGTGCCGGTCTCTTTCCCGTGATCATATCCGCCCATAAAATCCTCCTTCAGGTCATAAGCAAAAAACGAACTGGAACTAATTACATTCTTCCACCAGCTCACATCGACACCTTTTGTAAAATCCTGTCCTGCATAAATTTCAGTGGAAAAAGGCCAATGTGTGAAACTATTCTTTGCATGGAAAGTTGCAAACTGAACACTGGGAGGAAAGATCACCTGGTAATTTTCATTTGTATGAGTTGCAACATTGGCCCAGTACAAAAAAGTGTGGGTATATGGTGTCGGATTATG
The DNA here is from genome assembly GCA_035529055.1 of Bacteroidales bacterium. GTDB lineage: Bacteria > Bacteroidota > Bacteroidia > Bacteroidales > VadinHA17 > LD21. Next base: position 761 of record DATKXL010000213.1, on the reverse strand, counting down.
AATTTTAACTTCTGCCTCATAATATGAGCGTCCGGGGAAAACTGTAATCCCGATGCTCCACCTCATGCGGTGACGTGGTTCTGTTTCGCCTACCCGGATTGTTTTACTGCCATCCTCATTTTCGGACAATGCATAATCAACCGGCAGAAATGTTGATGCCCTGTGATGATGAAGCACACACCATTCGATCCCGCCTGAGACCCAGGCGCCGAGCATACCGATATTTGACGGTTTAACAACTTTGTTTTTATAAATAAAATTGTACCCGTTGGTTTTATCTGTTGCATAGTAAAGCTTACCGCCGATCTCAGGTGTGATACAAACTTTAATGTATTCATTTTCAAGCATTAAGGTTTTCCATGCTTTGTCGCTTTTCTCCTCCGCGATCATATCATTTAATCCGTACGGATAAATATATTTTGAAGCTCCCTGGTAAGATTCCCCTTTAAAGAACATCGGATTTTTATCGGGCGGACTAACAGGATATGTGGGGATTACCCATTCCTGTTCTGATAATCTGACCTGTGCAGAAAGAGTTACGGTTACGCCGGAGCAAAAAAGTAAAACTGACACTGTTTGCCAGACTGCTAAATGAAGTTTTGCTGACATCTTTACTAATTTTTATTTAGTCAAAAATATGAAAAGAAAAGTAGAAATTAATCGTTATCCAAATTAGGAATATTTATTATAATTTGCAGAAGAATTTGCACCTGTAATAAAACAAAAAAAATCATGAAAAAATACCTGTTCATTCTGGCAGC
>DATKXL010000212.1:0-5527 GCA_035529055.1 Bacteroidales bacterium | reverse complement strand
CTGCATCAGATACCTCCTGCTAAGTAAAAGCGCATTTTTTCTATCTTCAAGAGAACCCTCAAAAGTTTTATCCTCGACTTCTATGCATACAGGACCACTGTACCGGATATCATTCAGAGCCGATACAAATCTTGCCCAGTTGATATCTCCAAGTCCGGGCAGCTTTGGTGTATGAAACTCAAGCGGCGTTGCCATTATCCCTACTTCATCCAGTTTTTCACAATAGACTCTTGCATCTTTAAGATGGACATGGAAGAGCTTATCCTTAAACTCATAAAGCGGTTTAATATAATCCATCTGCTGCCAGAGTAAATGCGATGGATCGAAATTGAGCCCGAAAAAGCCGCTGGGTATTTCTGCAAACATTCGTCGCCAGATTGCTGGCGTTGTTGCAAGGTTATTACCACCAGGCCATTCATCTCCCGTAAAGATCATAGGGCAGTTTTCAATGCCAACCTTAACATTCCGCTCCCCGGCATACCTTATAATATCAGGCCACACCTGACGGAATATTTCAAAATTTTCGTCAACTGACTTATTCCTATCCCTGCCAATGAAAGTATTGATCTTATTCACACCCAATAATGATGAGGCATCAATTACCTTCTTAATATGCCCGGTAAAGAAGGCTCTTTTTTCCGGATCCGGATCAAGCGGATTTGGATAATATCCAAGTCCCGAGATCTCAACACCCTTGTTTCTAAGATAGTTATTCAGGTAATCTGCCTTAGCTTTATCCAATGTTTCGACATCTATGTGAGTAACGCCGGCATATCTTCTTTCGGCTTTACCCACCGGCCAGCAGCATACTTCAACGCATTTGTAGCCCAGTTCAGCTGCATAGTCAATAAGTTCCTCAAAACTAAGTTCGGGAAGAATGGCACTTACAAATCCTAGTTTCATGGCATAAATATTATGTATTATGTATTAAATTTAATTACTCGATTAACGCTGCCAGTGCCGCTCCCACCAGACTCGATTGAGGAACTTCTGTAAACTCAACATAACGTTTCAGATTTCCCCTGAGGTAATTTGTGAAATAACTTTCAAACCTCTCTTTGAGCTTATGCATTTTATAAAAAGCAGTTCCTTCAATAGTCATCAATATAGGTTTCTCTTCTGATTTTCCCTTGTCCGTTTTTAGAACCACAGCACCAAGGTTTGCAGCCACCAGTTTTGCAGCACGTTCAATCATGCTTTCAATGATCGCGATGGCGTTCATCTCGTCTTCCTTAGTTGAAATGCATTGTTTCAGGGGTCCTCGTGCATTTCCGGTCAGACTGAAATAGTTGCTGACATCTTCAGATGAAAGCTGAGGTAATGCTAAAATCCTTCGGGCACTCTCTCCGGAAAATACACCTTCATCAGCAGCTGTCTTCAGGACATGAAGGCAGAGACTGCCAATATATCCGCCGGAAAACATTTTTTCAAAGGTGTAATTCCCGGGATTGGCAGTTGTATTATCAAAAGCAATATCAAGTTCTGTACGCGGGGCTTTCCCGAAATTGCCCGACTCAATATTGATAATCTGGCTTTTAGATGGATCAAGGTCCGGATTTTTCAGAATATTGTTGTTGCCTTCAATATAGCAGGTGTTGGTCCCGGTCCCGAGAATGTAGCCAATGAATGTATCGTACACTTTGCTGGTTGAAGCTGACTTTCCTGCCAGAAGAGTTGCCACTGTATCGTTTAACAAAACGATCTTTTTATCAGGCATTCCCAGTGCCTGGAGTAGGCTTTTTCCGATCAGTTTTCCGATTACCCCGGGAGCATTAACTTCTTTGCAGAACTGGAGGAGTATTCCATCCTTATCCGGCAGGATCTCGGTCGGATAGGAAAAACAGAATCCTATCCTGTCGCACTTTTCAGCAATGGGTCTTATATATCCGGCAAGAGTCTGAAAAAATTCATCCTTTGAAACTTCACCATCCAGTCCGGGCATCCTGGCATTAACCAGGTTGCTAATTTCAAGTTCACCCCTTGAATTGAACATTACTTCAGCTGCCCTGAAATTTGTGCCTCCGGCATCGATTGCAACGACAGGAACTTCATAAAGAAATTCATTGTCGGCCTCAATGTAAGTTGGTATCATTCGGAGAGAGCTTTGCTTTCCCGCCAGTCCGTTAAGCATCTCCGAAGTAAATGTTTCAACTAATTGCTGAAGATCAATATCAGATGCTCTTATCTTGTTTTCTTCTAAAAACTTATCAACGTTTTTCATTGGGCAAACAGGTTTTCAGTAAAGATATAAATAGTAGGTGTAGTTTTAGAAAGTTCACAAAATTTCAAACCATAAAAAAATTTCAGTTAACTTAGAGTATTAATGATAAGAGAACCATGGCAGGATTGAACTATCTTTTTTACTTATCCTCGCCGGATGGTATTGAATTGTATCACTTACCAGAATAGTGTCATTAATGGATTCATTCACGGTCGGCCTGCCAGTGCATGAAAAGAGACTGATAAGAATTATCCCGATTATTATCTGATTTAAAATTTTCATTGTAAATTCATAGTTTGATTGAATGCTCTGTTATTTATCTTTTGTCAATTTAATCATTTAGAATTAATTATTTATAATATTTTAAAATGAACCGAAGAAAATTTATTCAGAAAACGGCTATTACCTCTGCCGGTATTGGCATGGCTGGCTTTATGCCCCAGAAGATCCGGGCAGAAAATATTCCTCCCTCCGACACCCTTAATGTTGCACTTGTAGGCTGTAGAAACATGGGCTTTGGTATTCTCCAGCATCATCTCTCCAATCCTGGCATCAACTGCGTAGCTTTGTGCGATATAGATGATAATGTACTGAATGACAGGGCTGCAGAGGTTGATAAAATCTTCAGTCAAAGACCAAGGTTGTATAAGGATTTTCGTAAATTACTTGAGCAAAAGGACATAGATGCAGTCATTATCGGAACCCCTGATCACTGGCACTGTCTGATAATGGTCTATGCCCTGCAGGCGGATAAGCATGTTTACTGCGAAAAACCAATGGCCAATACCATTGCCGAATGCAACATAATGGTTAACGCTGCAAAGTATTACAGTAACCGTATCGTTCAGATCGGGCAGCAGCAGCGCAGCGGATTTATTTTCCAGAAAGCAATGGAACTTATCAAAGGCGGCACTATCGGCAAGTTACGGAGAGTGAATATATGGGCAAATTTCGAATATGGTGTTGGCCAGGGTATTGTTCCGGATGAACCGGTTCCTGCCGGGATTGATTTTGATATGTGGCTCGGACCAGCTCCGGTAAGGTCATTCAACCACACCAGATTCCACGGATCATGGCGACATTTCTGGGATTACGGCGGCGGACTGATGTCCGACTGGGGTGTACATCTTCTAGATATGGGGCTTTGGGCAAAGGATATCGTAAATCCTCCCGAAAAAGTGCTGGTTTACGGGGCTAATACTTTTCATGAACCAAGATCACGGGAAACATTTGACTCAATGTCAGTTATTTATCCCAAAGATGATTTTGTTATTAACTGGGACATGACCGCCGGGGTGCAACATGGCCCCTATGAATCTTCATACGGACTCGCATTCATAGGAGATCTTGCTACCCTGGTTGCCGACCGGTCAAAACTTATTGTCCACCCCGAATGGGATAACCAGGCTAAGAAACCAAAAGCAGAGGAATATACCTTCACTGAAGGCAAGGAATCTCATGGTGATCATGTAAAGGATTTTATTGAAAGCATTAAAACCGGCAAGAAGCCTGCATGTCCGCCTGAAACCGGAAGGGCTGCTGCGATACATGTCCATATTCCTAATATCGCAGCTCGCACAGGCGAACCGATGCTGATATGGGACAATGCTAACAACAGGTTCTTCAACAGTGATAAAGCCAATGAGCTCATCACACCTGTTTACAGGCAACCATGGGTATTACCTAAATACTGATAAACATGTTAACCCGCAGAAAATTCATATCCGGTTCAGCAGCAACAGTTGCAACTGCTGTATTTGCCTTTGATACACTTCTATTTCCCGCTAAGAAAAAACTCAGGAATTTTGGTTTTATATCAGGCATAATAGGCAATGAACTGAAAGGTGACTGGAAGGCAGTCTTGAAGCAGGCCGCCTCATTCGGATACACCGAGATTGAAACAGGCAGTTTCCTTGGGGAATCAGCTGAAAGTTATCTCGCCTTTCTCGAAGAAACAGGCCTCAGACCTGTAGCAGGAGGCATTAACTTCACAGCAACTGATGAAGAACTTCTGAAAAGCTTCGAACTCCTTAAAAAGCTTAAAATGAAAATAGCGGTGACCTACTGGCCCTGGTACACCGGTGGACCTTTCAGCCTTGATGACTGCAAAAAAAGTGCTGAAAGACTCAATTACCTGGGAAAACTCTGCCGTGATAACGGCCTTGTCTTTTGCTGGCATAACCACGATAAAGAGTTCACACCAATGGAAGCAGGCCTTCCGTTTGATTTCCTGATGAACAATACCGACAGCGAACTTGTGAAATGTGAACTGGATCTCTACTGGGTTAAAAAAGGTGGTGGAGATCCTCTTTCAGCATTGAAAATGTACCCCGGCAGATCCCCTATTCTCCATGTAAAGGATATGGCTCCGGGGCCTGCTATGGACTTCGAATGTCCGGGCAACGGCATTATCAATTTCCCGTCACTATTCAGGGAAGCAGAGAGACAGGGAATTAAACACTATATGGTAGAACGCGATAATGTACCCGACGGAATAGCCTGCCTCCGGTCAGCTGCTGAATATCTTAAGCAGGTAACTTTTTGAAAATATACCTTTTTTCTTATGAGTTTCAATGCGATTATCTTCTCCCAGGAATAACCATAGGAAGGCAAATAAAGCCTTGCAGAGAGGCCTCAAGGAGTTCATAAAAGAGGACTGGAAAAAGGTTTTTGACCCTGAAAATGTAAAAGACCAAATAAGATCAATAACATAATTAATCCTGATAAAACAATTTCAAACTTACAAATTCAATTATGAAAAAGATTCTAATTAGACTTGCATCACTGACGGTCTTCATGATTGTCAGCAGTTTTCTTCTAAAGGCCGAAATCAGGCTCCCTTCGATATTCGGCGATAACATGGTTTTACAGCAGCAGGCCAATGTGGCAATCTGGGGCAAGGCTGCAAATAATGCATCCGTAAGTATCAAAACATCATGGAACGGCAAAACTTACACAACACGGGCCGGCCAGGATGGCAAATGGAGGCTGAAAGTCTCCACTCCTTCTGCCGGAGGGCCATATACTTTAACAGTAAGCGACGGAAAAGCTCTGACTCTGAAAAACGTAATGATCGGTGAAGTATGGATTTGCTCCGGACAATCGAACATGGAGATGCCCATGAAAGGTTACAGAAATCAACCGATCATCGGTTCTAATGAATTAATTGCAACATCCTCAAATAATTCGATCAGACTTATAACGGTGCCGCGCGGCACAAGCCTTATCCCGGTGGATGATTTTAACAGCACATGGAAACTCTGCGAGCCTGAAAATGTTGCAGAATTCAGCGCCACAGCTTACTTC
>DATKXL010000211.1:0-2567 GCA_035529055.1 Bacteroidales bacterium | reverse complement strand
TACAGGATCCTCCAGTATAGATGCTTGAGGTATAAAAAATCTTGAAACAAAGTCACAATTGTCACCTTTTGATGTAACAACTACTCCACCCGGATCAAGGTTGATCTGATCGAATATTTGCCTGTTTATCTTAATGTTACGTATGTCAGATTCGCTATTATAAACTAAAACATAATCTCTTGACTTTAATACCTCAATCGGCTCTATGTTGAAAGATCTCTTAATGATTTCTGGCAGTTCTGCTTTTATCGGAATTCGGGAAGGGGAATCGAGGGTATAAAGTCTTTTACTGATTGATACAGTCAGGTCTCCACTCAGAGTAGTAAAAAGTAATTTTTTTTTCTTTGAACGCAAAATGGTCTTAATGCAATGTGCAGTAGCAAGCGTAGCATGACCACACAAATCCATTTCAATTTCTGGAGTAAACCATCTTAGATGAATTTTGTCTCCCTTATCAACAAAGAAGGCAGTTTCTGGGACGGCATTTTCTTTAGCTATCTTTAGAAGCAAATCATCATCCAACCAATTGTCAAGTGGGATAACGCAAGCTGGATTTCCTGTAAAAAGTTTATCTGTAAAAGTGTCAACCTGATAAAATGAAAGTTTCATTTGGTGATATTGTTTAGAATGGATGGATTGGAATTTGTCGAATCAATTGCCGGTAACGGGAGTCTGTCTATTAACCTTTCCATGGAGTTAAATTTTCATCTGATTTAAGCCGGTACCAGTGAACCCGAAAATTTTCTATCCCATACTGATAGCCGGGGAAAAGTTGTCTTAAAATGGCTGTTTTCTAGCCAGGCGAGGTGTATTTTGTTTAAAAACAGCAAAACAAGTATCCTCAGATACTCTCTTAACTGATCCTTGGTCAAAATATTACCAATTCGTCTGAGGTTATATGCAATGAACATAAATCCAACATCGGCGCTTGCACGGCTTATTCCCTTCTTTGTAAGAATATAACTGAATCCCCATTGTCGTTTTATAGTACCGAATGGATGCTCAACTATTGCCTGACGTCTTTTATAGAGGTACTCCTTCTCTTGAATGTTTCTGCGATTAGCCTCATAGTATTCCGCAAATTCGCTTCTGTGAATCAGCCTGGCAGTCTTAGATCTAGTGCACTGTGGGCGTGCCTTACACGACTTGCAGGCCTTCGTTTTATATTGCTTGAAAAGTATGGTGTTACCACTGCTTGTGAGTTCCTTATACCATGCCCCGTTGGTTCTGAGAACTTCTCCCTGTGGACATGTGTAAGTATCTGCCTCTTTGTCGTAGCTGAAATATTCAGAATTATATTCATGGTTCGGAGCCTGACTTGTTGATGGCAGTTTGGGTATCGCCACAATGGTTTCAACGCCTAAATCCTGTGCGGTTTTTAACTCTGAACCGGTATGGAAACCTTTATCATAGAGTACAGTGAATTCATTTGTCCTAAGAATGCTTTTAGCTCTTTTAACCATGTCCCCCATTGCCTTGCTGTCATTCTGGTTGGTTACCTTGTAATCAATGGGAATGCAATTCTTTGAGTCAACGGCAGATTGTACATTATAAGCTACCTCGGTGATATTGTTGCGTAGCATGATCTGCCGGCTCTCAGGATCAGATATGGAAATCTGGGCTTCTCCCGATTCTTTAAGCTTCTTTTCTAGATTTTTATAATTGTCTTTTCTCTTCTGTTGCTTGTCAATCTCATCCTCTATCTGTTGCCGGTTGTCTCCATCGTTTTCAGCCAGTGCCCTGGTATACTCCTCGAGCTTGTTATCAATGTAGGCTATATGGCGATCTATCTTAGTCTGATTATAGTTGTTTTTCTTGCTATTTTGCGCCCGTAGCTTGGTACTGTCGCCTGCAATCAGTTTTCCTCCGATCAGATCAAAATGCCTTGCAATTTGAACTGTTGTCCGGAAGACTTTTTTAATGGCTTTCGGATTATCCTTCCTGAAATTGGAAATTGTGTTATGATCAGGTTTGAGACACTTTAAAAGCCACATTACTTCGATGTTTCGTCTACATTCTTTTTCCAGATCCCTCGTTGACCGGACCTTATTCATGTACCCGTAAATGAATAGTTTTAGTAAATCCTAAGGATGATAAGCCGGACGGCCGTTTTCGATATAGTCCATTCTGAATCCATAATCTTTTATAGAAAGGCTATCGACAAAAAGGTCAATTATCCTAACTTCATTATCCGGGTCAATGGATTGGTCAAGTGAAACAGGAAAAAGATTGATTTGGTTTCTGTTATGTCCTTGTATGAATTTCATATAGTTAAGGTACAAAACTAAGAGTAACCGGATAAGTTAATAAGCCCTTAGTTATCAACAAACAGACGAGGTTTTTAGACAGTCTGACGGCCCGGCAATAAAGGGCGTTTGTGTTGCTGAGTGAATGGAGGCTGGGAGTAGGGAATCCGAATCAGGGCAGAATCCAGGCACCAGCCGGAATGAATGAAGCATGGCGCATTTTTTGCCGTCCTGGTACAAGGTTTGTTGAGTTTTACGAGTGTCGCGGTACAATGTTTATGGCGAGCAGGTTACAAGTCAAGGTGTACGAAGTTTGATAGA
>DATKXL010000210.1:0-4308 GCA_035529055.1 Bacteroidales bacterium | reverse complement strand
GATCAACTTCTATCAGCTTGACTTCAATCTCATCTCCTACTTTCAATACCTCATCAACCGTTTTGATCTTCTTCCAGTCAATCTCTGATATATGGAGCAACCCGTCTTTATTGGGCAGGATCTCAACAAAGGCGCCGAACTGAACAATAGTTTTGACTTTACCCTTATAGACCTGACCTACTTCCGGTACAGTAACAATTTTCTTAACCCAGTCAAGAGCAGCAGTGATAGCCTCTTTGTTTTCACCGAAGATATTCACATCTCCATGTCCGTCAATCTCTTCCACTATTATGGTTGTGCCGGTTTCCCGTTGTATTTCCTGTATAACTTTCCCGCCGGGACCGATGAGAGCTCCTATCATGTCTTTAGGTATGGTCAGCATTTCTATCCTTGGAGCATGAGGTTTGAGTTCGGGACGAGGTTCAGCTATTGTATCCTGCATGATGTCAAGAATGTGTAATCTTCCTGTTTTAGCCTGTTCAAGAGCCCTGGTTAGGACTTCAAATGATAATCCTTCAACCTTAATATCCATTTGTGTGGCAGTGATACCATCACGGGTTCCTGCAACTTTAAAATCCATGTCGCCAAGATGATCCTCATCACCGAGAATATCCGATAATATCGCGTATTTATCTGAATTCTTGTCTGTTATTAATCCCATGGCAATACCCGATACCGGTTTACGGATTTTTATCCCGGCATCCATAAGAGCAAGAGTACCGGCGCAAACAGTTGCCATAGAAGAAGATCCGTTCGACTCAAGTATATCTGAGACAACTCTTATGGCATAAGGATTTTCATCATCGGGGGGCATCATATTCTTCAATGCACGGTGAGCAAGGTTGCCATGTCCGATTTCCCTTCTGCTTATTCCCCTTACGGGCTTGGCTTCACCAGTTGAGAAAGGAGGAAAATTATAATGAAGCGTGAATTTTTCTGATCCTTTGTTCAGAACATCATCAATTATTTTTTCATCGAGCTTCGTTCCAAGAGTGACTGTTGTAAGAGATTGCGTTTCTCCCCTTGTAAATAATGCAGAACCATGAGTTGCCGGCAGCGGATCTATCTCGCAAATTATCGGACGTATCTCATCAGGTTTCCGGCCATCAAGACGTATATTCTCGTCAAGGACCAATCTTCTTGCAGCCTCTTTATGGACTTCATGATAATACCTTTTTACAAGCGTTTCATTTATTGCATCCTCTTCGGTAAACTGTGCAAGAAAATCTGCTATAACTGCCTCAAAAGCTTCTTCTCTCTTATGCTTATCGGCCGTCAGATTCTTTGCTGCCTGGTAACATTTATCAAAAGTCCCGGTCCAGACTCTCTTTTTCAATTCTTCATCATCCTCCTCGTGAGAATATTCCCGTCTGCCTGCAGAACCCAACTCCTCAGCAAATTCCATCTGGGCCCTGCACTGTATTTTAATTGCATCATGAGCTATACGAAGTGCTTCAAGCATCTCTGCTTCAGAGACCTCTTTCATCTCCCCTTCGACCATAAGAATATTATCGAAGGTGGCGCCCACCATCAGGTCGATATCAGCATCCTTAAGCTGAGTTGCGGTAGGATTGATTACAAAACTACCGTCAACCCTTGCTACTCTGACCTCCGACATCGGACCATTGAAAGGGATATCTGATATTGTAAGTGCGGCCGATGCTGCAAGACCGGCGAGTGCATCCGGAATGATATCCATATCAGCAGAGATAAGACTGATTGTTACAAAAGTTTCTGCATGGAAATCATCCGGGAACAAGGGTCTTAAGGCCCTGTCAACAAGTCTTGAAATAAGTATTTCATAATCAGAAGGGCGCGATTCTCTTTTCAGAAATCCACCCGGAAATCGTCCCGACGATGCATACTTTTCCTTGTATTCCACCGAAAGCGGCATGAAGTCAGTGTCTTCTTTTGCCTCTTTTGCTGACACGACTGTGGCAAGCAGCATGGTCTTTCCCATTTTTAACAAGACAGAACCATCGGCCTGTCTTGCCAGTTTTCCTGTTTCCAGTGTTATTGTCCTCCCGTTGCCGAGATCAATATTCTTTTCTTTTATCTTAAACATTATTATGATGATTTTAGAATGTTGAAATTAACTATTATTAAAATAATATGAAAAAAGGCAATTCTTAATTGCCTTTCCCTTACTTACGTAATTTCAACGCTTTTATGATTTCGCGATACCGCCCGATATCTTTGATTTTCAGGTAATCAAGAAGCCTCCTTCTCCTGCCTACAAGCTTAATAAGAGCCCTCTGGGTGCTGAAGTCTTTTTTGTTCTTTTTAAGATGTTCGGTGAGATGAGATATCCTGTATGAAAATAATGCAATCTGCCCTTCCGCTGTGCCTGTATCAATCTCCGACGTCCCAAATGTTTTGAAAAACTCCTGTTTCTTTTCAGTAGTTATGTACATATCTTTAACCAATATATTATTTATCCATATATAAATTGAGTCTCCAATTTTGGAACGCAAAAATAGGGCTTTTTTATGTAAATTATCAAACAATTGAATATTTTTTTATAATGTTCTGTAAATTTTTCTTTTTAGAATGCTCTATATCAAGTTTCCACTCATTGATTTTCTTCGTTTGCCCCAATCCTAAAGGGAGCGAAGAAAATCATTTGTCCATTTTTTGAAAGATCGTACTTATAATTTTTAACGTATAACCGATTTTGAATATTGCCCATCTACCTTAAAGACGTAAAAATACACGTTAACGTTGCGTTGAATCAGGTTATAATTCAACATTTTATCAACAATTACCAGATGTTTATCAAAAGAGAAGTTCATCCTGATTCGTTAACGTCCTCCCCATACTGATGAGCTTACTGCCGATCCTGCAGTCGAGGCATCTCCTCTTTCTGCAGTATTCATTCCGGAGTTGTATGAGACCCTGTGTGTAAAAAGCAGATTCAGAATCTATTCCGGAGGATTTCCATTCATTGATCAGGGAGTTTTCTTCAGGATGAATATTTTCAAGGATATTAAGGGCTTTTTCGCATACATCCCGCTGATCTCTGAACTGGCCATAAGCAAATATGACAGGTATAACCGCGTTGATAAGTAAAATCTCTGTAGCCTGTGTTCCCGTATTTTTGCGGATCCTTCTGCTTTTTTTCCCGAAAACATAATGATCGTCCCAGTAGTCTGAGGCCGACACTCCGAACATCTCCTTAAGCTGCTTTACATCACTTGTCTCAAGAGTTCTGGAGAATAAACCTCCTGTAACTGCAAGCATAGCAGACAACTGGGATATTCTTAATGTTGGGAAATTTACCGGCCGGAGACGACTGAATTTCCATATCCAGCCATGAAGCGGCTGAAGGGAATACTTTGAAGAGAGCACTTTGTACTCTCTGATCAGGTCTTTGTAGTACTGATCATCAAGAGCTTCTCTAAAAAGACCCTCATCCAGCATCCCGGCAGTTCCGAAAAGCAGTGATTCGACCTGGAACCTGTTATCAGTATGTTTACGTATTATTTTGAAAGGAAGAGCATTGGCCAGCATTTCAAATGGCTCCGTGTTGACTCTGAACCCGAAATAACGGGTAAGTACACGATAAAATGTCTCCTCCCAGTCGTTGCCGGTCATCGAGTAAATTTTCAGAACAGACGCTGATTTTTCCATCAGCCTTTCAACTACCAGTGAATTAAGCCAGTGCTTTATATAAAAAATATCGAGCTTACCGATGTCATTCTGACAGGCAATTACATTAGGATAATTAACCAGGTTCAGGTACTTATCATACAGTGCAGCATCGAATTTCATTTCGACTGTCAGTAATTCTTCACCCCTGGCGTTGAAAATCCTTTTATCATTTTCAGCCACTACATGAAGTATCACATTATTAAAAGCATTATCCCTGTTATGACCATGACTATCAAAGTGGGATGACCGTGTGTGTATTTCAACATTGCCTGCCCATTCGGTACCTGCAATTGATATTCTGGAGTTGAAGAAATCGGGGCCCGAATCACGATTGTATTCACCCGGGTGCAAGACAATTATTTTGTTACCATCGTTATCACAAAGGGTATCTTCATCATACAGACAGCACTTCCATAAGTAATGGAGGAATTCTTCTTTCATAGCAGCACGAGTTAAAGTGAAAGCAGCAATTAGATAAAGATACAAAAAAAATATCTTATAAACAAAGGTATTTATTTAAACGATGTTTCTTTCTGAAAGGTATCTCTCCATCTCTTTTTGGATCTCTTCTGCTTTTGATGCTGCGGTTTTGTCAAAATTCCGGGAGTCATCGGCAAATATTATAGCCCGCGATGAGTTGACCAGCAGTCCGCAAGT
>DATKXL010000209.1:0-5709 GCA_035529055.1 Bacteroidales bacterium | reverse complement strand
GTTACCAATGAAGTTTTGATTTCTCCTCTGGATGAAAGAGAGGGTGAAGAAAGTGCTTATGAGAAATCAACTGAAAAAGAAAACAGGTTCTGGAAAAAGATGATGGATGAACATGGTAATCCCAAAACCTATGAAAAGAATATCATCAGTCGATTTAAAAATCAAAAAGATCCTGAAATAATTATTGTTGTAGATAAGTTACTTACTGGTTTTGACGAACCCCGGAATACAGTTTTATACCTCACCAGAAATTTGCAGGGACATAAGCTTTTACAGGCAATTGCACGCGTGAATCGTATTTATCCGGATAAAGAATTTGGCTATATTATTGACTATTACGGTGTCATTGAAAATCTTGATGATGCCTTGCTGATCTATTCTTCATTTGAAGATTTTGACAATGATGATTTGATCGGGACTCTTACAAACATAAGCGATGAAATTAAAAAACTGCCTCAGAAACATTCTGAGTTGTGGGATATCTTTAAAACTGTTTCAAACAAACGGGATGCTGAAGCTTATCAGTTATTGCTTAAGGATGAAGCAGTAAGAGTTTTGTTTTACGAAAAGCTGGCTGCATTTGCAAAAAGCCTGAAACTTTCGCTTTCTTCTATTCAATTTTATAAAGAGACAGATGGAAAAACAGTCAATCGCTACAAAGAAGATCTTACGATGTTCCTTAAGCTTAGGATTGCAGTAGTTGAAAGATACTCTGATGAAATTGATTACAAACAGTATGAAGGTCAGATTCAAAAATTAATTGACACACATATAACCACTGAAAAAGTAGAAGTGATCACTGAATTGGTTAACATATTCGAAACAGATAAATTTCAGGAGGAAGTTGAAAAGACAATAGGTAAAGCAGCAAAGGCAGATAAGATTGCCAGCAGAACTTCAAAATATATTTCTGAGAAAATTGGTGAAGACCCTGCATTCTATAAAAAGTTTTCCCAAATGTTACAGGAAACAATTTTTGAGTATGAAACAAGACGAATCAACGAGGCACTTTACTTAAACAGGGTTCAGGAAATAATGAATAATGTATTGGCACATACAGACAGTGACATTCCTGAAGTACTTAAAGACAAAGATGTTGCGAAAGCATACTATGGTTTAAATATCGAATCACTAAGCGATAAAATTCAGGATCCAATAGTCAGGAAAGAAATTTCAATACAAGTGGCTTTGAATATTGACAGATTAATTCAAGGTGCTGTTCTGGATAACGGAAGGCCTATTATCGACTGGCAGTACAAAACGAACATAGCCGGAAAACTGCAAATTGAAATTGGAGATTATCTGATTGATGAAGTGAGAGACAAATATCACCTTGATCTTTCATTTAGTGAAATGGATGACATCGCAAACAAGTGTATAGAAGTTGCCAAAATCCGGTACAAGGAATGAAAGGAACAGTTCTGTTTGGCTCAAAACAAATTGATTTTCGTCTGGAATATTCCGATCGAAAAACATTGGGTATTACTGTTACACCGGATTTGTTTGTTTATGTAAAAGCCCCGATTGATACATCGATAGAAAGGGTGAAAGAAAAACTCTTGAAAAAAGCACCCTGGATAATCAGGCAGCAGAGTTACTTTCTCACTTTCCATCCAAAGACGCCTGCAAGAAGATTTGTAGGAGGTGAAACACACCTTTATCTTGGAAGGCAATACCGGTTGAAAGTTAAAAGTGAAAAGTTAAAAGTGAAAAGTGAAGAGGTTAAATTAAAAGGTAAGTTCTTAGAAATTTACACTAAGGATAAAAATAAGGCAAAGGAGTTAGCAGAAGGATGGTACCTTTCAAAAGCTAAGGAGAAATTACCCCGGATTGCTAAACCTATGTTCGATACTTTTGTATCAAAACATAACTTATCATTTATCACTTTTCATTTATCACTTCGCAACATGCCAACACGTTGGGGAAGCTGTACTCCAAAGGGGAAAATTATTTTGAATCCGGAATTGATTAAAGCGCCTAAAGGATGCATTGAATATGTAATCATTCATGAACTCTGTCATTTGGTTCATCAAGACCATACACAGAGATTTATTGACTTACAGACGAAAGAAATGCAAGATTGGGAAAAATGGAAAATGAAATTGGAGAAACTACTTGCTTGAAGAATCCTTTGCATTTGTTTGCATATAACCAAAGTCCAACATACTTAAAAATAGTAAGTTTATCTATCATTTGTTATCTGCATTAAGTGACGTGGATACGATAGAAGACGTTCTGAAATACAGCAAATTAAGAAGTTATTTGCATGATTAGCATAATAATACCAACCCTGAACGAGGAAGATAATAATATCCGATGATGAATGAACAGATCAAACAAACAGTAAGCTATCTTGAAAGTAAGGGAATCAAAGATCCCGAAATTGGGATTGTTCTTGGAACAGGACTTGGTAAAATGATCACTCTCATCTCCATCGATCAGCAAATTAACTATGAAGAGATCCCGAATTTTGAAAAATCAACTGTTGAATTTCATTCCGGCAAACTGATATCAGGAACACTTTCCGGAAAAAAGGTGCTGGCGATGCAGGGTCGGCTCCACTATTACGAAGGGTATTCCATGCAGCAGATCACTTTCCCAATAAGGGTAATGAAGGCGCTTGGTGTAAAATACCTTTTGCTTTCAAATGCAGCAGGCGCTATCAATCTTAATTTTAAGAAAGGTTCCTTAATGCTTGTCTCCGACCATATTAACCTTTTACCGGAAAACCCGTTAAGGGGGAAAAATGATGACAGGCAGGGACTTCGTTTCCCGGACATGAGTTGCCCGTATTCGGAGAATTTAAACAAAAAGCTTATTGACATCGCTCTGAAAGAAAACATACTTCTTCATGAGGGTGTATATGCTTCAGTTCAGGGACCTAATCTGGAAACCCGTGCAGAATACCGTCTATTAAAAATCGTGGGTGCCGATGCAGTGGGCATGTCTACAGTTCCGGAAGTGATCGTGGCTAACCATATCGGGTTGCCTTGTGCTGCTGTATCAGTAATAACAGACGAATGTGACCCTGAGAATCTTAAACCGGTTGATATAAATGAAATTATAGCAATTGCCGGAGAAACTGAAAATAAATTGATAAGGCTCTATACAAAGCTTATAGAAATATTATGATAAAACATATCGTAATAATTGGCAATGGCATCTCCGGAGTCACAGCTGTCCGGCATATCCGCAAAAACTGTGATGATAAAATTACAGTTGTCTTCACAGAAACTGAATATTTCTTCAGTCGCACTGCCCTTATGTATATCTATCTGGGCATCAATGGTTATTTTAAGTTATTTCTCCTACAGCAATAAAGATTTTGCAGAAAATTACTTTCTGGTTTTTATCGAATATGTAATTGTATACTCTTGTTTCTTATATGAAGTTTATTTTTCCCCAAAGAAATTGACACAATCCTGACCTGTTGCATTGAAATATCCAAATCCGGAATTGCTTATTCTCATTCAATATATTTCAGAGTCGATCTGAATAAAGGTTCTTTTTCTTTTTTATTACATTGCATCTTTGTATAGAAAACCTGATTTGCTATGAAAAATATTGGTGCTTCATTTATGATCATTACCCTGATTATTTTAAGTTCATGCCAAAGTGGCAAAAATGCATGGATAAGGATTAATCAGTTGGGGTACAGGACAAACGACATTAAAGTTGCAGTTTTCATAAGCAACCGTCCGGTCACGCTCAGATCATTTAAGGTAATTGACTCCGAATCAGGAAAAGTGGTAATGACTTCAAAGAATATTTTAAAATCGGAGCCGTTACACCCTTTCATCAACTGCTATCGCCTTCATTTATCAGATCTTAAAAAGGACGGATCATACAGACTTACCGCAGGGAAAGCCTCCTCTTCTGATTTCAGGATAGCGGATGATATTTATGACGGATCTGCAGATTTTCTTCTGAAGTATATGAGGCAACAGAGATGTGGATTTAATCCGTTTTTAAATGACTCGTGCCATATGCACGACGGATATGAGATATATGGGAAATCCGCTGATTCCATTCATATCGATGTCACAGGAGGTTGGCACGACGCTGCTGATTATCTGCAGTATGTAGCTACCTCAGCCAATGCAACTTACCAGATGTTGTTTGCCTATTCAATGAATCCCGGCTCATTCACGGATAGTTATCTTGCAAACGGACTGCCGGGAAGTGATGGTATCCCTGATGTCCTTAATGAAAGTATGTGGGGTCTCGAATGGTTACTTAAAATGAATCCTGCACCAGGGATAATGTATAACCAGATCGCGGATGACCGCGATCATATAGGATTCAGATTCCCTGATAAAGATACGGCTAATTACGGCAAGGGTCTGGAGAGACCTGTCTATCGTTGCACGGGTGAACCCCAGGGGCTCTTCAAATACAGGAACAGTGCAACCGGCATTGCTTCAACAGCCGGTAAATTCGCATCCGCGTATGCAAAGGGTGCAAAGGTTTATGAATCGATTGATCCGGATTTCTCAAAACTGCTTTCAGCAAAAGCAGTTTCAGCTTTTAATTACGGCCTTGAAAATCCCGGAGCCTGTCAGACAGCTCCGGGTACTGCTCCCTACTTTTATGAAGAGGATAACTGGGTTGATGACATGGAACTTGCTGCTGCTGAGCTTTATAACCTGACACAGGATCTGAAATACCTTAACTATGCAGTGGAATTTGGCCGCAAAGAAACAATAACACCCTGGATTGGAGCTGATACTGCCCGTCATTATCAGTGGTATCCCTTTATTAATATGGGCCACCCTGTCATTGCAGGTATTCAGAATGATGATACCTCAAAAGAGGAATTCACCAAATATATTAAGGAGGCTCTTTCAAGGATAAGATCAAAGGGAGAAAAGAATCCGTTCCTTATAGGTGTACCCTTTATATGGTGCTCGAATAATCTTGTTGCGGCAACTCTGACGCAGGCTCATCTTTATGCGGAAGTAAGCGGAGATAATTCATTTTCTGAACTGGAAGCTGCACACCGCGACTGGCTGTTTGGATGCAATCCATGGGGTACCAGTATGATTGTCGGACTTCCTGACGGAGGTGATTATCCTGAAAATACTCACTCATCATATGTTGTTGCCGGAGAGCAGGTGCCGGGAGGTCTGGTTGACGGTCCGGTTTATCCCTCAATATTTAATTCCCTGAAAGGTATTTACCTCGCAAATGATGATGAATATGCCCGTTTCCAGAACAGGCTGGCAGTCTATCATGATGATTATGCAGATTATTCGACAAATGAATGTACAATGGACGGCACAGCCTGTCTTGTTTATTATCTGTCGGCATTGCAATCGGGCCGATAAAGTCACTCATGAATGGCAGAATCAGTTTTTCATAAAAGTATAATTAGAATAAAAAATCCGATCAGGTGATTATTGAAAACAAAATCCATAAGGTTGATGATATAGAGTTCAGCATAAAATATTCCGGCAGAAGAACACTGGGCATAAGTATAAGTCCTGATTCCGGGGTCGTGGCCAGGGTCCCCTACCGGACCGGCGAAAAAGAAATTGAAAGGATGATCCATAACAAAGCAGCATGGATCAGAAGAATCCTGAATAAACACAAATCACTCTTAAAACTGGATGAAAACAGAAGTCTCACTGACCGTGAATCAGTGCTTTTAATGGGAAAAGAGCATTATCTTAAATTAATCCCTTCTGAAAGATACTATATTCGAAAGTC
>DATKXL010000208.1:0-6449 GCA_035529055.1 Bacteroidales bacterium | reverse complement strand
CCTCTGTTATCCCGCCAGGGTGAACCTGTATGGACCCATATGGGGCACTCATGGAAAATCAATTATCACACAGTAAGATCCATGATCCAGAGTATTAAACGAATGAATAAGATCCTGACGGCATGAATCTCTCATTGACTACTCTGGACTGGATAATATTATCATTTGTAATGGTCGGGAGCCTTTCCTTCGGCATGTATATGGCTTTCCGGAAAAAATCAGGTAAAAACAGTTCCAACTTCTTTCTGGGCGGGAGATCAATAAAATGGCCGGTCATCGGGGCATCCCT
Source organism: Bacteroidales bacterium (assembly GCA_035529055.1). Lineage (GTDB taxonomy): Bacteria > Bacteroidota > Bacteroidia > Bacteroidales > VadinHA17 > LD21. The sequence continues at coordinate 6,160 of DATKXL010000208.1, read as the reverse complement.
TTTTGCAACGAATATCGGAGCCGAGCACCTTGTCGGTTTATCAGGTGACGCATACCGTTATGGTCTGTCTGCGGGACTGGTTGAGCTTACGATGCCCGTAACACTTGGGTTTAGTTGCGCCATCTTATTCCCATATTATATGAAGAATAAGATATTCACCATCCCGGAGTTTCTGGAACTCAGGTATAACCGCCGGGCCCGGACTTTTTTTTCAGGATTAATGCTGGTCATAAGCATCATGACAAAACTTGCTTTTACCCTTTTTGCAGGAGCACTTGTACTGAATAGCATCCTGGGATGGAACATTATGGCAACTATCTTTTATATCGGCTTGATTGTAGCCATCTTTACCATTATCGGGGGATTTACTGCAGTCGCTTATACAGATGCGATACAGGTGATCATCATGATAGCCGGTTCGGCAATTATGGTCCTGATCGGGCTTGATAAAGTGGGAGGCTGGCACGGACTTATGGAGAAAGCGCCTCAGATGATGTCGATTGCCAAACCTTTTGATGATCCGGTTTATCCTTTCTGGGGGATTCTGGCTACTGCCTTTTATGCCGGAATTTTTTACTGGGGCATGGACCAGGTTAATGTGCAGAGAGTACTGGCAGCACCTGATCTTAAAAATGCAAGATGGGGAGGGATGCTAGCAACATTTCTTAAAATTTTCCCGGTTTTTCTTTTTGCATTGCCCGGAGTTATTGCTTTTGCTCTCTTCCCTGGCGAGCTGGAGGGTGATGCAACCAGACAGACCTTCGTGCTTCTGCTGGATAAGCTTCTTCCTTCAGGATTGAGAGGCCTGCTGATGGCATCCCTGCTGGCAGCCCTAATCACCTCACTTATAGGAGTTTTGAACTCTGTTTCAACTCTCGTTGTGCGTGATTTCATTGTTGAGTTTCGTCCGGATTTTCCCGAAAAAAAGCAGGTCTTATATGGCCGGTTTGTCATCCTGATCATAACCTTTCTGGGAATCGGTGCAGCCTATATGGTCTATAAGAACGAGGAGGGACTATATAAATATCTCCAGACTATTTCAGCCTATCTGGTGATACCCATCTTCCCGGCTATATTTTTTGGCATAATAAGTAAAAAAGTGACACTCAAGGCAGCGGCTGTTTCGGTTATTGCGGGAGTAATAATTGCAACTGTTTTTGTCATCGATCAGCTTCTTGGGCCCGAGACAGGTAAAGCAGTTTTTCCGTTCCTTCATCATAAGCTTACATTAAACTTTGGATACAGGGGATTATGGGCTGAATTATTTATTACCTGCATATTGTTTATCGTGTCAGCATTCACGGAAAAAACTGCCTCCGGAAAGCTCGAAAAAACAACAATAGATTATTCAAAGGGTATTGCCCGATTTAGTGGTATCTCCGACTGGAGGCTTCATTTTATAATCATCTCTGCTCTTACTTTGCTGGTATTTTTCTGGTTAAGGTAAAATCAGGTTTAAACCCGATCCGAAAGGTCGTGATATAATTCAAGCAGAAAATCCCTGTTATCTGCGGTAAGGTAATGAACCTCACCACCCATGCGATGAAACGTTTTGCAATATCGCATGTAATAGGCAGGATTATCAGCCGGAGGCTCACCCTCTCTTATCCAGTCCCAGTTGGTTTCAGCCAGGTCAACGATCAGCATATAATGATTATCAATATGTCTGTTTCTTTGAATTTCAATATTCTGAACCATTGATAATGATTTTTCAAAGATCATGGGTGACATTACTGCGGAACCTAGCGACATATAAACACCATACTCAAGCCTGCTGACACTCTCAGTAAAACAGAGAAAATCATTTAAAGCTGTTCTGCCCACAGCAGCTCCATGGTTCATCGGGTGAGTATAGATTATATCGTGGCCGAACATGGGATGGCCGGTAAAAGGGACTTTGAGCTCATAAGCACAGGCTTGAACGGAAAACTTTTTGAACGGATGAGGAATCTTAAGGAAACCTGATTTTAGCCTGTTTTTCCGGATTACACCAAGCAGATCAACAGCAGAGGCAGCATGTTCGGGATTCGTCTCGATCAGCGTTCTGGCTTCTTCAAGAAGAAATGAAACTTCCGGTATAATGAGTCCTTCAGTTGAGACCATTTTACCGATCGATTCCCCGTATCCGAGGCCTTCATAAGCTCCAACAGCAAGAGCAAGGTTTATGTAAAAGCCGGTTTCATCCCAGATTCCAAACTGGCCATTCCTTACATTCCCGCGAACATCTTCGCTTGATTTTCCCTGGAAGGCAAATTCCCAGTCATGAATAATACCGGCCCCGTTTGTTGCGAGATGTGTTATCCAGCCTTCCCGGATCAAAGCAATAAGGGCAGGGGCGAGGCCATTCTTAATAGTATGTGCACCAAATGCAATGATCACTGACTTCTGCTTTTCTCTGGCGAGCCTGATCCTGATGGCAGTACTTCTGATAAGTCCTTTCGCCGCTTCTGACAGATTAACAGGTTTCAGAGTAACCGGGATATGATCCTTCTCTATAAAAACCTTGTTCTTACGTTCAGAAAGTTTCTTTATTGTCAGCTTATTTCTGTCGAATTGAGGAAATGGCATTTTATGTTATGTTTAATAATCTGAGCAAATGATCTGCCTGCGAAAAATCCGGGATAATTATATCTGCGCCTGCTTTTACCAGCCGGGTGCGCTTTGCCTGATCAAGCCCATGGCGCCGCAGTTCATTACCTGCTATCCCTATGGTTATACCTCCGCGTTTATGTGTTTCCCGTATTTCTACAGGACCATCACCAAATGTTGCGATGTTATGAGCTTCTGATCGCCCAATTGAATCAAGAATACGGTCGAGGACGATTCTTTTCGCCTCTTTGTTTACATCACCCACAGCGCCATATATCCTGCCCTCAAAAAGATAATCATAACCCAGGGCAGAAGCTTCATGTTTTACATCCGATTCGTCGGTGCCGCTGGTCAGATAAAGTCTGATTCCCCTGTTGTATAGATGTTTTAAAAAGGGAACAGCGTTTTTCATAGTAAGATCCTCAATCGCGAGTTCTCCGTGCTGCAGTTTTTCTTCACGATGTTTCACCATCTGAAGAAGTTCATTATTATAGACCTCCTTGTAACCGAATTCATCAAGCATCTGATCTTTAGCAACTAAACCAAACTCCTCAATTAATCCCAATAAGATCTTCATCTGCATAAGGGTCTGGACACCTGTTGTTTTGTCAATAAACTCACTGACACGGGTTTTTACTCTTTTGATCAAAGATTCATCTGCCTGGTGGAACTTCTCTCCTAAAATCGCTTTTACCATCATAGGCGCCATGATAAGCTCCCAGCCTTCACGAAGCGTAGAAATAGTCCCGTCATTATCGAATATTACATGCCTGATATTAAGATCTTCGGATTTTCTGTTTATGATTTCAATTTCCGACTTATCAATATATTTTGCCTGCCTCATATCTTCTGCCACCTCCGGGTGATAAATATAATCCGGATCGCTTCCGATCTTAAGTATTTCTTCAGGTGAAGCTGTTCCGGTCTGGAATAGTTTCTGGACCGTAACTCCTGCAACAAAAGTACCCAGCTCTGCAGCCTCTTCAAGCGAATAGCCTGCAGCCAGAGCAGCTGCCACACCTGCAAGAAAACTGTCGCCCGCTCCAACAGTGTCCACCCTTGAAAGGATCATTAATCCTGCTGCCTCTGTGAGTCCCTTTTCATCTGTCACGATTGAACCTCTGCTGCCACGGGTTATAAAAAGCGGTTTCCGGTATTTCTCAAACAGGTTTTCTGCAGCGTTTTTTATTTCTTCCAGCGGAACGATCTCATCAGGTTCTTTTTTAACACCACATAAAAGGGAAGCTTCGGTATCATTCATCTTTCGGTATGCACCGTCGTAATAGTCTGTGAAATTCCTGCTGTCTGCAATAAATATCTTTCGCGGGAACTGGTTAATGACCTCAACAAGCTTATGTCTGAAATATTCGGTGTGGATACCCGATAAGACCTGCTGATTAATGATAATCAGGTCAATATTTCCAATTTCATTTCTTAGTTTTTCAATTAATTTGTCAGCTGTTTCCTCAGAAAGCAGATTATAATTACCAAAGTCAATCCGGCTCTCTTCCTTTTCATCCAGATACGGTTTAATATAAACATGAGTTGCCCAGTTGTCATTTTGAATCAGTAAGTTATCAGTATAAATTGATGCTTCGTTCATTATCCTGATCATCTCAGCTGCAAAGGGATCATTTCCGACAACGCCAAAAGCCCTTATCTCTCTCACCTCCATGGCTGAAAGGTTATTGGCTACATTTCCTGCTCCTCCGAGTGAATATTTCTGCTGACACACGGGGCGAGTTTTCTCTCCGGTTTCTATTGAGATCTCACTTCTTGATTCATCAATAAACCAATAAGCATCCAGGCAAAAATCACCAACGATAGCAATTCTTACTGACTTTATCTTTTCAATAATTTCCTGTAGTGTTCCGGTTTTCATCGGGCATTAATTATGGTTACCGTAAAAATGATCCTCAACTATCTGACAAAGTGAATGTAAAACAGGTAAATGAAGCTCCTGAACATGAGCAGTTCGTATTGCGGGTACATTGACTAAAACATCGCAATACTGTTTCATGCTTCCACCGGTCTCGCCGGTAATTCCTATAACTTTCATATTCAGAGCTTTGGCAGCGATACATGCATCCACAACATTCTGTGAATTTCCCGAAGTGCTTATTCCCATCATCAGGTCCTTTTCACTGCCATATCCGATAACCTGCTGTGCGAATACAAGATTTGGATCTATATCATTGCATATTGCAGTTGTTAAGGAAGTCTGTGCAGATAATGAGATTGCAGGAAAGCCGGATTCCAGTTTTTGAGCCAGATATTCTCCTCTCTCATCAGCAATTTCCGTAAGCCTTTCTTTAACATTTTTTCCCAGTGGTCTGCCCGATTCAAAGCTTTTCATCAGTTCACCCACAACATGTTCAGAATCAGAACTGCTTCCCCCATTGCCGCATACCAGTAATTTTCCTCCTCCGTTAAAACAATCAATAAGCAGGGAAGCAGCTTCACCAACAGAATTCTTAACTTTGGAAAGCAAAGGATATCTTTCACAAAACCGGTTCAATATATCTTCTTTGTTCATTTGAAATGTTTCTGATTACATCATAAAAATATAACTTTATAATCATTTTTGCAGAATTAATAAATAACCTAAGTTACTTGTTGCTAGTTGCTAGTTGCTAGTTGGTTGAAAATGAGTATTTTAATTATTCGGATATTATTTTACAAATTAGAGATAAAATGACATAAAATTCTATTAATCAGCACCTAACCAGAAACCAGGAACTTGAGTTAAATACTTAAACCTTAAATAATTATGGCTGAAGCAGAAAAATTTGTTCTGGATGATAAAAATGTAATTCCTGACGATGATCTTATATTCGCAATAATTGGCAACAAAAAGGTCTATTGGCATAAGATAATGAGTTATTTGCTAGATAATTACAGAGAGAGTTCAGGGGGTTGGAGATATTACAATGACGGCAAACAATGGTTATTCAAAATGGTAAACAAAAAGAAAACAATCTTCTGGCTCGGAGTTCTGAAGGATACTTTCAGGATCACTTTCTATTTCGGAGATAAAGCTGAACCAGTCATTCTGGCAAGCGATCTGCCTGAAACTATCAGGAATGGGTTCAGATCAGCAAAGAAATACGGATCAATAAGACCGGTCACAATAAAAATAATGAATGATACAGATGTTGATAATGTGATTAAACTCATTGTAATCAAACATCAGATAAAATAAAAAAACAGCCGGATGAAGCCAATCGTAGTGGGAGACACGGTACCTGATTTTTCTATTCACGATCAGGATGGAACTATGTTCTAAATAAGGAGTCTACTTGGGAAAAAGAGGCATGTGGACGAGGCTCTTTCAATTTTTTCTTTGAGTAACAGTTTTAGTATACTTTTATCCTGATGAGGACTAAAAAGATTATTATCTCAGGAACAGGCTGTGCCCTTGCCGACTTCCTTTACAACGGAATTTCTTTTGAGAGTAACAATTTCAGAAAATACTTATCAACAAGGACAGGTGACGGAGGTTTAAGCCCGGGTAAATTAGTATTTACCGAAGAACTCGAAAAGTTCTCAGGCCTGCCTTATAATGATATTC
>DATKXL010000207.1:0-9111 GCA_035529055.1 Bacteroidales bacterium | reverse complement strand
GATCAAACTCTTCATTGTAAAATTTATTCTATTTGTCTCTTTAAAGACCAATCATCCATAGCTCAATTCTAAAATACTAACAAGTTATTTAGCGAGATACTCTATCTCGCCTGGTTGCTACTTCATAGTTTCAAAGAACTTGATCCCTCCACCCTAACCCTAGCCAAGGTGGATATTTTGTTTTGGGACGTTAAAGTTAATGGTTCCAAAATTTCTAGCAAAGAAAATAATAAAAATTTTCCTGATAGTCAGAAATAAACCTGCCTGTTTACTTTCCCATGATGTAAAAAGATTATTTTCGTAATTATTTTTCTCTCATGCCTAACATTGTTATCATCCCTACCTTCAAAGAAAAGGAGAATATTGAAGAACTGATCCGATCCATTTCCTCTCTTCCCGTCCCATTCGACATACTGATCATCGATGATAACTCTCCCGACGGCACCGCTGCCATCGTTAAAAATATACAACCCTCATATCCCAATGTCCATCTTATTGAACGGCCGGAGAAACTCGGATTGGGTACAGCCTATATTGCAGGTTTTAAATGGTCGCTTGGAAAAGGCTATACCTATATCTATGAGATGGATGCCGATTTTTCTCATGATCCCCGCGATCTTGTCCGCCTTCATAAAGCCTGCACTGAAGAGGGAGCAGATGTGGCAATAGGTTCAAGATATATCAGCGGTGTGAATGTGGTAAACTGGCCCCTCACACGTGTTCTGATGTCTTACTTTGCCTCAATCTACGTCCGACTGGTAACAGGCATGAAAGTAATGGACACCACTGCAGGATTCGTCTGTTATAAAAAAGAGGTACTGGAAAGTATTAAACCTGAACATATAAAATCAGTTGGTTACAGCTTCCAGATCGAGATGAAGTTTACCGCATATAAACTCGGATATAGAATAGTTGAAATACCTATAATATTCACCGACAGAAGATTAGGCACTTCAAAAATGTCGGGTGGTATATTTAATGAGGCATTGTGGGGGGTACTTGGGATGAAACTGAGGAGCTTCTTTATAAGATATCGTAGAAACCAGGTTGAACCCCCTCTCCCGCTTCGCGGGATCTCCCCCAAGGGGGAGAAAATTCATTAAATACTTACTGGATTTCTTTCCCCCCTGGGGGAAATACAAAGGGGGTATCGTGGTAATTACGGCAGTTAATAAATCTTTGATAATGAGCAGTATATTAATAACGAATGCCGCAATTGTAAATGAAGGCAGGACTAGTAAAGGAGATCTGCTCATTAAGAATGAACTCATCTCGGAAATCGGATTCCCCGGCACATTGAAACTGCCTGAAGGAGCTGAATTAATTAACGCCACAGGATTATTTCTCATTCCGGGAGTAATTGACGATCAGGTCCATTTCAGGGAGCCCGGTTTAACACATAAAGGAGATATTTTCAGCGAAACACGTGCCGCCGTTGCAGGAGGGGTTACATCATTTATGGATATGCCTAACACTGTGCCACAGACTGTTACAGTTAAAGCACTGGATGAGAAATATCGGATCGGATCAGAAAAATCACTTGTAAACTATTCTTTCTACCTGGGTGCAACCAACACCAATATTGATGAGATAATGAGAGCTGACCCCGCAGAGGTGTGCGGAATAAAAATCTTCATGGGATCATCAACAGGTGACATGCTCATGGATAATGAAACCGCTTTAAGGACTCTTTTTACAAATTCCTTAATGCCTGTGACTACTCATTGTGAGGATGAATCAATAATAAGAAAGAATAGTGAAATATACAGGAAAGAGTATGGAGAAGATGTTCCTGTCAGGATGCATCCGCTGATCCGTAATAGGGAAGCCTGCTTTAAGTCATCATCATTTGCTGTCAGGCTGGCAAGAGAATATAATACCCGTCTGCATGTCCTTCACCTGTCAACTGCCGATGAGATGAAACTGTTTGGGAGCGAACAGCCCCTTGAACAAAAAAGGATCACCAGCGAGGTGTGTGTGCATCATCTCTGGTTTGATGAAAGTTCCTATGATGAACTGGGAACCAGGATTAAATGGAATCCTGCCATAAAAACAAGGTTCGACAGGGATGCCCTGATCAATGCTGTTAATAACGATCTGATTGATGTTATCGCCACCGATCATGCACCTCATACTATTGAGGAAAAATCAAACAGCTATTTCAAAGCTCCGTCAGGCGGACCGCTGGTTCAGCACTCCCTTGTGGCCATGATGGAGCTCTGGCACAAAAAGGCATTCAGCCTCGAAAAGATTGTTGAAAAGATGTGCCATAATCCTGCTATACTATTTAATATAAGAGGAAGGGGATTTATCAGGGAGGGTTATAAGGCAGATTTATGCCTTGTTGATCCGGATAAACCATGGATTGTTTCTAAGGACAATATACTATATAAATGTGGATGGTCGCCATTTGAAGGAACAACATTCAGATCGAAAGTCATTAAGACAATCGTGAATGGCACGGTTGTATATGATGACGGGATGATAAATGAGGGATACAGAGGCCAGCGATTAGTATTTGACCGATTGCTTCGCTTCGCTCGCAATGACGGTTAGATGAATTCGCGGATAATACTTGGGATTGCTTCGCTGCGCTCGCAATGACGATACATATGAGATACTTTATTGCCGGGATTGTTACTGCGCCACATTTATCAAAAGGTCATTGCGAGGAGCGCAGCGACGAAGCAATCCCTCTCATCACAAACCTCACTGTACTCCTCGTTCTTTGTTCCAGGAGAATATCCCTGCCTTCAGTAATTCTTTCTATCGCTTCCTGAGTATAATGCCTTATTGAGAGCATTTCAACATTCTCATTATAAATTGCTGAATATTCCTCTTTCAGATCAGAAAGAAGGTTTTCGATCCTGGGTTTATCATCATCAACACATACATTTATACTTACTGCGCTGGCCTCAACCATATTTACTTTAATACCATGCTGCATGAATGTACGAAACATCCAGCTCAGGCTATCACCCATAACGAATGAAAAATCCCTTGGTAAAAGGGAAAGTAAAACCTGGCTCTCTTTCCTGATAAAGACAGGAAGGATTCTCTTCAGTTTTGGATCTGCAGTAACCAGGGTACCCTCTCCCTTGGGTGCAAAAAATGATTTAACATAAAGAGGTATGTTTTTATTATGAAGAGGCTTGATTGTTTTGGGATGTATCACTTTTGCTCCTGAAAATGTCATCTCAACAGCTTCCCTGTATGAAACTTCTTCGAGCTTTTGAGCATCCGGCAGCCATTTAGGATCAGCATTAAGCAGGCCGGGTACATCTTTCCATACTGTAACAGAATCCGCATCAAGTATATTTGCCAGGATGGCTGCTGTATAATCAGAACCTTCCCTTCCGAGAGTTGTAGTCTGTCCGGTTATAGTTGATCCTATAAATCCCTGGGTTACAAATATATGTGATTGATCAAAATTAAAATTTGCCCTGATCCTGTCAGAACTTTCATTCCATAAAATATTGGCATCCCTGTATCTGGCATCGGTTATAAGATTTAGTCTGATATCGATCCATTCAGCATTCATCTCTGATCCTTTAAGGAATTGCGCCACAATTATTGTTGACCATATTTCTCCATATGATACAACCTGGTCATACTCAAAATCGTATTCCGACCTGCCTGATGATGAAAGGTATTCTTTAAGCCTGGTGAAAGAACTTTCGATTATGCCTTTTAATTTATTGCCTGACGGAAACAATTCTCCTGCTATTGAAAGGTGATAGGAAAAGATCTTATCGAGGTGGCCCTTATAACCGGGATTGCCTGTTAACCATAGTTTCAACACTTTTTCAAGGGCGTTGGTCGTTTTCCCGAAGGCTGAAACAACTATAATCAGATCACTATTTTCATCTGAAACGATCCTGGCCAGATTCTTGATTCCTGTGGCATCTTTAACTGATGCTCCCCCGAATTTATAGACCTTCATAAATTAAAATTTACGACAAATTTAAGGATAAGATTTTAAGAATACTGCCCTTTGTACCCCTAAATCCCCCATATGGGGGGTTGGGGGGGTGAATTATTCATACCTCAAAGCCTCTACAGGATTTCTCGTTGCAGCCCTCCAGCTTTGCAAGGTCACTGTAATTACAGCAATGCCCGCTGCAATTGCACCGGAAACTGCAAAAATCCACCAGCTGATTTCTATCCTGTAAGCGAAGTTCTGCAACCATTTATCCATTGCAAACCAGGCAACAGGAGCAGCAATCACAATTGCAATCACGATCCATTTCACAAAGTCTTTATTCAATAAAACCAGTACCTGGGCTATCCTGGCGCCATTTGTTTTTCGGATACCGATTTCCTTGGTACGCCGGGCAATAGAATAAGCTGATAAGCCTGATAAACCAAGGCAGGCAATGATTATTGCCAGCATGGAACTTGCCAGAAATAATCCGCTGAAACGCTGGTCTGCCCGGTATTGTTCATTATAAAAATCGTCCAGGAAAAAATAATTGAAAGGATTTCCCGGGTAATGTGAAATCCATATTCTCTCCAACTCGGGTATAAGCTGATTTATGCCTGTCATATTGGCTTTTATGGTATAAAATACATTTGCCGGTTGATTGAAAAATGCGATAGGACGGGGTAATTCTCTAAGTGATTGTTGATTGAAATCTTTGATAATGCCTCTTACAGAGACCTCCTGGTTGCCTCCTCTCAGAATTTTCCCAACGGTGCTCTCTGCATCTTCAAAACCAAAATAAGGAAGTGCTGATTCATTTATTATAATTTTATTTGATTCCTCCTTTATGGTCGCGCCAAAATTGTTCCCTGCAAGTAAAGTCAAACCGTAAGTATCAAAAAACTGATTATCCACATAGTACAATTCAATCTTTTTTTCTGTGTTACGCCCCTCTACAGGGATTCCGAAAACACGCGAGTTTTTTATTCCTGTCCCGGGCACACTGGAGGAGGCTGTGATACTGCTGACCATTGACAAGGTTCCTATTTCATTTTTAAAAGATTCCAGACTGTTCATGTATGATTCATATGTGTTTGCCCTGAGTATCCTGGGACCATCAATAACCATCAACCCTTCCATATCAAATCCCAGGTCGTGATGGCGCATGAAATTGACCTGACGGTAAATAGTGATAGTTCCGATAATCAGAATAACAGAAATGGTGAACTGGAAAACCACAAGATAATTCTTAAGCCGGATTATCCATTTGGCACCGGTTGGATTTTTACCTTTTAAAACAAGGCCGGGAGCAAAACGTGAAATGTAAATTGCAGGTAACAACCCGGTGAATAGTGATCCTGATACCAGCAGGAGAAAAAAGAGGAGTAAAACGATCAGGTAATCTATCTGAAGCGGGCTTTGCATAACTTGTTTAAAGAAAGGAAGTGAAAGAAAGACAACGGAAAGACTTACTATCAATGCAATAAGGTTCAATAGTGCTGACTCTGTTAAAAACTGGAAAATAAGGTCTTTTTTTAATGCCCCAGATACTTTGCGGATACCCACTTCATGAGCTCTTTCAATTGAATGTGATGTAGCCAGATTGATATAATTAATAAAGGCAATCAGCAATACAAGGAAAGCAATAATACCCAGGGAGACAACACTGCGATAACTTCCGTTGACCTCCAGTTCATTACTTACAGAAGAATGCAAATGAATATCAGTAAGCTTTACCAGCTTATATTCCAGCAAAAAGAAGGCTTCCTTCATAAATTTCCCTATAAAGGTTTCAGGTATCTGGGGCAACTTGGCTTGTAATGCTTCCACATCTGCACCCGGGGACAGGAGGATATAGGAATAAACCCTTTCACTCACCCACGAATTATCCCAGTATCTTGAACTTTTTATAAGATTTTCATACGATACCAGAATATCAAGCTTGATGTGAGAATTTGAAGGTATTGATTTTACAACTCCTGTTATCATGAAATCACTGGCTCCGTCAAGAGTAATCATTTTCCCCATCGGATTTTCATTGCCAAAATATTTCCGGGCGGTTTCCTCTGTAATAACAGCTTGATTCAGAGCGAGAAGGCTGGAATCCGCTTCCCCCATCACAAGCGGAAATGAAAAGAGATTAAAAAAAGATGACTGCGCATATAAGATGTTCCTTTCCTTAAAGGTCTTATCCCCATGTCTTACAAGACTTTCTGTGCGATAAAACCGTGTATAGTCTTTAACCTCCGGGAAAACATTCTTTATCTCTTTACCGACTCCGGTTGATCCTGATGCAGAATGCTGTTCAAGAATACCCTCTTCGTACAGTAGATAATCAACCCTGTAAATATTTTTGGCATTCTTGTGAAACTTATCATATGACGTTTCTGCTTTTATCCATAATACAATCAGAATAAACGAGGTAATCCCAATAGTTAATCCCAAAAGATTAATTATGAAGTATCCCTTGTTTGACATCAGGTTCCTGATGGTTAAGTTAAAATAGTTTCTGAGCATGGCTTTCTATTTTTTTACCCCCCAACCCCCCATTTGGGGGATTTAGGGGATAGATTATTCATAACGTAATGCCTCCACAGGATTCCTCGTTGCAGCTCGCCAGCTCTGCCAGCTCACTGTAAGCAATGATATGATCAGCACAATTATCCCTGAGAAAGCATAGATCCACCATTTCACTCCTGTTTTGTAAGCATAGCTCTCAAGCCATTTGTGCATAGCATACCAGGCAGCAGGAACAGCTATGATAAAAGCAATTCCTATCCATCTGACAAAGTCTATGTTTATCATGGCCAATATTTCAATGAAATTTGCACCGTTTATTTTACGAATACCTATTTCTTTTGTACGGGAGAGGGTTTTTTGATATGAGATAGCGAAAAGCCCGATCATCGACAGGAATAGACTGATTAGTGAACAAGATCCGATTAATCTTTTAAAGTTTATATTATTCCTGTGAAACCATTCATAACGGTCTCCTACTGATTCTATATTTGCAGGGTAATCAGGGATCAGTTTTTGCCAGATCTGGTAAATAGTCTTTCTGGCCGCCATTGTTTGGTTTTCGGATGCTTTCACAAGAAGGTGCCTGCCCTTGTTATCGTATGAAATGAATGCAGGTTCCACCCATGATTTTAGATCTGAATAATGAAAATCTTTCACAATACCTGTCACAATCATATCCTCCATACCAGGCATTCCTTTACCTGTTAAATCCTGGTTCGGAAAAAGTCTGGCAAATGACTGGTTAATGAGGCATTTCTTTATGTTAGCGGAAAGGATTTCGGAAAACCCGGTCCCTTCAATAAGCTCTATTCCCAGCACTTTAAGGTAGTTTCCATCACCGCTGAAACCTACCGGTGAATACTGTTTTTCGACACCATCCTGCTGATATTGTAAAGAGACTAAAAAATGTTCGAGAACAGGAGAAGCTCCAACAACAGATACATTATTTATGGAGCTGTTTTTCATTAATTCTTCTTTGAATACTCCTACTTTGTCTTTATACTGCCCTGGCAGTTTTATCTCAATTACCTCTTTATCAAGACCAATTGGTTTGTTGGTGATAAAATTCATTTGCATAATAATAATTATAGAGCAAATGATTAGCGCAATTGAACTGGCTAACTGAAATATATTAAAGACAGGAATCTGAATGCTCCTGACCGTTTGATTTTGCTCCGCCTTTAAAAGATGTAAATTAAGATTCGAATAGATCAGGTAGAAAGCAAACATTAATGTTATCAGCAATATAAATACCAATACTGCTATCAGGATTATGATCTGTTCAGGTTGAAAAACAAACATTTCAGTGATATTGCTGCCTGTCAGGCTGTTGAAAAATGGTAATACATCCAGTATTAAGAACAGACTGAAGAAGAAAGAAATCGCAACAATAATTGAATTTTCCAGCATAAAACGAGTAATCAAATTAAATATAGAGCTGCCATTTATTCGTCGTACATAATACTCTTTGATCTTTCCGTGATATTTATTTGTAAGGATACCCAGGTAATTAAAAGTGGCAACTCCGATGATTATAAGCCCTATTATCAGCGCAATCCAAAGATCTCTTTTATCACGACTGACTTCAACAACTGATCCGCGCGTTGTATCGAAATATGCTTTTTGGAGGGGTTCCAGGTAATATGGACCAGGTATTCCAACATGAATAACCGGGATAGATTCTTTTTTTTCTGAAAAGAGTTTTTCCACCTTATCCTGATTCGCATTTTTGATTAATCTTATATAACAGCGGCTATCAGTCTCTCCGATAAGGCGAACCATATCGAAGCTTATCTGGGTATTTCCCACAGGTTTTTCGAAGATTCCTGTTACTGCCATCTGTTCATCCTTATCCCGATTGACCAGAGTAATAATCTTCCCCACCGGATCATCTGAACCAAAATATTTTTTAGCTAAATCAGCTGATATTACGAGGTTATTGGTCGCTTCTAAGGCTGTTCCCGGATTATCAGTTAAAAGTTTATATGAAAAAAACCTGAAGAAATTTTCTGAAGCTCCAATAATAGCAGGTTGATCAAAATAATCTTCATTATTGACAATTATCTTCTGCGAACCGGAATTATTTATACGACAATAATCTTCTACCTGGGCAAAGTTTTCTTTCATGTACTCTGCAGAACCAAACCGGCAATGATACATTTTCCTGCCAGGGAACCAGGGATCATCACATTTCAGTGCATAAATCTGGTCTTTCTTTTCATGAAAACTATCGGTACCCAACTCCCGGCTGATGAATATAATGATCAGATTAATACTGGCAATGCCAACAGCAAGACTGATGATTATTACCGAAGTATTTAACCGGTCCCTTAGAAGGCTTCTGAAAATCTGACTTAAATTCATATAAAAATTTGTTAGTTCTTAATGTTAAATCCTCCCCCAAGGGGGGAGATTCCGCTTCAGCGGGAGAGGGGGTCATTCATACCTCAGAGCCTCCACAGGATTTCTCGTTGCCGCCCTCCAGCTCTGCCAGCTAACTGTTAACAGTGCTATTAAAACTGCTGACAGACCGGCAAGAGCAAAGATCCACCAGCTTAGTTCAGTCTTGTATGCAAACCTTTTCAAC
Organism: Bacteroidales bacterium; assembly: GCA_035529055.1. Taxonomy (GTDB): domain Bacteria; phylum Bacteroidota; class Bacteroidia; order Bacteroidales; family VadinHA17; genus LD21. The sequence goes on along the minus strand of DATKXL010000207.1, from coordinate 82 downwards.
CACTCCGACAGCAGGTAAATGGATGCGGGAACAGCAATAACGATTGAGACCAGAACCCATCTAACAAAATCGGTATTCAGCA
>DATKXL010000206.1:0-2066 GCA_035529055.1 Bacteroidales bacterium | reverse complement strand
GTACCCCCATGGTTCGTAGTAAGAAGGGAAAACTGAAAGATCGAATCCGATTAGCAGATCGTAGTATGGCATATTGAAAATACCGTCATTGCCATTCAGATAGGTAGGAGCGAATATGATCTTGACCTTTGACTTCTGATCGTTTTGAAGGTTATTTGTATTTATTCTCTGTAAAACCGGATCGCTTGACGGGTAGTGAAGACAATGGGTAAGATATCTGTCGATGCCATTGATCGGCCCGTTATTATAAAGGAAATCAATTAGATCCTGACGTGGTCCTTTGTGATATGCCGGCATAAGGATAAAGGCAACACATTCTTTTGCAATATTATCCCTCTTATTTAACTCCCCAAGCGAGTCAATCAAGATATCGACACCTTTATTTCTGAATTCATATCTTCCACTGTTGGCTACCAAAACACAATCTTCCGACAGGGGATAACCAAGAACTGCTTCAGCAACTTTTTTAAGCTTCGCCCTGGCTGATACCCTTCTTTCTTCAAATACATCATTTTGAGGGACAAAAGAGTCTTCAAAACCATTGGGTGTAACGATATCAACATCTTTTCCAAGGAACAGGGAGCATTCCCGTGAAGTCAGGTCGCTTACGGTTGTAAAAACATCTGCTACAGCAGCAGATATCCTTTCAAGCGATTGTTTCGCCACTACATTAAACTCACGGGCAATCTGAACCGGGTTGTATTCTTTCATTTTACCATACAATGGCCTGTTGTTACCTGCAATACAACGTCCAAGGACAGTAGCATGGGCTGTGAATGCAGTAGCAATCCATGGTGCAAATTTTTCAATATAAAGAACTCCGGTACCAGTCATCCACTCATGGAACTGAGCAATAATATTATCGTGTTCCCGGTAGAATGAAGTATAACTTTCAATGACCTTGGCGGCAGCATATCCGAAAAGAGCAGGTTCGACATAATCCCACTGCCCCGAAATACTGTCGAGTTTGTATGTTTCCCATAATCCGGCAAATATCTCATTCTGCTGGCCGAAATAAGGGGTAAAATCTATCAGGATAACGATGGGTTTCCCGGCAATATTCCATCTGCCGGTTTTCACTTTTAATTCGTCAGTTGCAGCCCTTGTTTTCCATTCAGCAAAAAGTGAATCGTCAGGTATAAATTCAGGGTTTGTCCCCTCTTCCCTCCAGACATCAGGTCCGATTAAAATATAATTGTCTCCAAATTCATTAACAATATTCAATGCTTTGGTTGAGATCACCGTGTGTATTCCGCCTACTTTATTACATACTTCCCAGCTGGTTTCAAAAATCAGTTCAATTGTCATCAGATAGCTTTATTGGTTCAGATTAGTCTATTTTAGTTTTTCTTCCCGTCTTTTTTTTTGAACTTTTTTTTAATAAAGCTATTGTTTCGGATTTCAGTTCCTTTTCAACAGCAGCTCTTAGTCCGGTCCTGGTTCTGCCACTCTTATTCTTCAATTTTTCGATCTCAGATAGTTGCTGGTCAATTATCTGTTCCTTTTCCATGATCAGAGAATTTAGCTGTGAGATTTCATTTTTCTCCTTGATATCCGGAATTAATCTGTTGAGCCTGATCTCAAAATCACTGAGAACATTCATATAATTCATAAAAGCATCATACGGCGTTTCATATGGGTTGAAATACGCATGAACGGCTCCGTCGGAGAAAAATTTTGTTGCCATATAATAAAAATGATCACTCGCCTGAAGATACTCCCAGTCTTTATTTATCAGGTTGTCATTACACTGGCTCACTTTATCCGTGAGCTCATACAGCTTGTCAAGTGCGGCTACCTGAAGTTCATTCCCATGCCATGCAGTTATGTCGCGCTCTTCATCGGCCCATGAAATTGGGGAAGGAACGCTTATGGCCGAGACAGGCTGCAGATTATCAGCTACTTCGGTAGGTGTCATGAACCTGTAAGGGGTTTTTTTAAGAATTGATCCCGGCATATGGTTCAGAAATTCGAATATTCCTGTTTCTTTCCAGTTATGTTCTCCAAAAGTCTCATAGTCGATAAAAACATTTACCAGTTCGCTTTTGGGTGCAAGCTTATTCAGC
>DATKXL010000205.1:0-16098 GCA_035529055.1 Bacteroidales bacterium | reverse complement strand
GTTCCTTATGGTAACAGACAGAAAGAAGGAGATATTCAAATTATCAAATGGCAAATTCATAGCACCCCAGATAATTGAAAACATATTCAAAGAATCACCTGGTATAGACCAGATAATGGTCATCGGTGAACACGAGAAGTTTGCAAGCGCACTGATTTCACCTAATTTCAAATACTTTGATGACTGGAAGACAACTAAGAAAGTCACATTTTCGAGTAACGAAGAACTTATACATAATCCTCAGATTCAGTCATTTTTCTCTTCCGAAATAAACAAGTTCAATAAGCGGCTTAACCCTCTTGAAAGAATTAACAGGTTCAGACTGGTCAAAGATGAGTGGAGCCCGGCAACCGGTGAATTGTCACCAACTCTTAAGCTCCGGAGAAACTACATTCAGAATAAGTACAGATCGGTCGTGGAAGAGGTTTACATGAGATAATTGATTTTCAGTCCGGATATGGAACTAGTTAAAGTAACCAGCAGGAAAACAGAAAAAAGGTTTCTTGATACAGCACGCATTATTTATAAGGATGATAAAACATGGGTCTGTCCTTTAGACAGTTCAATTAAGGCAATATTCAATCCCTATAAAAATCCGTACTACAAACATGGTGAGGCGGAGAGGTGGATACTACTGGATGACGATAAAAAGCTTATCGGGAGAATAGCTGCATTTATCGACTTCAATATGGCTGGTTCGTATGATCAGCCAACAGGTGGAACAGGCTTTTTCGAGTGTATAAATGATAAGCAAGCTGCCTTTCTTCTTTTTGACACTGCGAGAGACTGGCTGAAAACCAGGGGCATGGAAGCTATGGATGGTCCTGTTAATTTTGGTGAGACTGACAAATACTGGGGATTGCTGGTAGAGGGATTTACACATCCCTCTTTTGAAATTGCATATAACCATCCTTACTACCAGGAACTTTTTGAATCGTATGGTTTTTTGATCTACTACAAAATGGAAGGCTTCCACCTTGACATAACAAAGCCTTTACCTGAAAGATTTACGAAAATTGCAGAATGGATTGCTGGTAAACCGGGATATGAATTCCACCATTTTACCTGGAAAGAAAAGGAGAAGTTTGTAAGTCACTTTGCCGCTGTTTTCAATGAAGCATGGGCCTCATTTAAGCTTCACTTTGAACCTCTTGAACCTGATTATATTAAAGGATTTATGAAGAAGGCAAAAGCTATAATCGACGAGGAGTTTATCTGGTTTGCCTATTTTGAAAGGAAACCTGTGGCAATTTATTTTATGTTGCCCGATGTCAACCAGATCCTTAAACACCTGAACGGAAAAATGGATCTGTTCAGCATGATTAAATTTCTGTATCTGAAAAAAAGGAAAACCATGACCAGGGCAAGAGGTATGCTGATGGGGGTCATCCCAAAATTCCAGGGACTTGGAATCGAATCAGCTTTTATACTCAACCTTCAGAAAGTTTTACAGAAAAAACCTCATTATAAGGAACTTGAATTTTCATGGGTTGCTGATTTCAATCCGAAAATGAGAAAGATTTTTGTTTCTATCGGCAGTATTCCTGTCAAGAACTATATAACTTACAGATACCTCTTTGACAGAACAAAGGAGTTTAAAAGGTACCCGATACCTGAAATAAGATAACGGAGTGGTTTATAGTGGAAAACTAATTGAGAATACACCCCCTCTCCCGCTAAAGCGGGATCTCCCCTAAGGGGGAGAAAATGAGGAAAGAAAAAATGCATTTCAGATCAATAAATATGAGATATGATATAATTATAATTGGTGCCGGACTGGGAGGTATGACTGCAGGTGCAAAACTTGCCAGAGAGGGTAAAAAAGTTCTTCTGATAGAGCAGCACACTAAACCAGGCGGATGTGCGACAACCTTTAAACGCGGGGAATTTACACTGGAGGTGGGATTACATGAGATGGACGGTCCATCGCCCCGAGATATGAAGACGAGGATCTTTAATGAACTTGATGTATTTAATAACGTGGAGTTTATAAGGATTCCTGAATTCTACAGGTTTATAACTGACCGGTTCAGCATTACTATACCTCATGATCCAGAACTTGCAATTAACAGGTTATCAGAAATATTCCCTCAGGAGACTATTGGAATTAAAGCATATTTTGATCAGATACTAAGCCCAAAAAAGAAACTGACTGAAGCCAGTAATCAGGATAAAAGCCTTGGAGAATTTCTCGATTCAATAATTACTGACGAAAAGCTGAAGCTTGTTCTGCTTGGAAATCTTGGATATTTCCACGACGATCCTTATTCCCTTTCTCTGGCATATTATTCAGTAGCCCAGGGTAGCTATTTCACCGGTGGGGCAAGCTTTATTAAAGGGGGTTCACAAAAGCTGTCTGACCATCTGATCTCATATATCAGAAGACATGGTGGTGATGTTTTTTTAAACCACATCGTTACAGGAATACAAACTCATGATAATAAGATATCAGAAGTCTATTTTAAAAAGAGAAACAACTTCATTGAGAAAAAAGCTATTGGGGACGAGATTGTTGCAAATAATGCCATCCCGAACCTGGCTGATCTTTTACCTGGCGAAACTGGTCTGGAATTAAAGAATGAATTAAGGGATCTGAAAACGGGAGCTTCATTGCTTACTGTTTATTTTGGTTTCAGTAAACCACTTAAGGAGCTTGGGCACAGCTTCTACTCAACATTTGTTTTTGACGGTTCGGTAAAGTCACAGGCAGATATATTAAGGAATAACAGGGATGATTTCACCAGACGAAGCTTTACCTTTGTCGATTACAGTCAGATTGATTCAGGGCTCGCCCCGGAAGGCAAAAGTGTCGGAGCCCTCTGCTGTATCGATTATCTGACTGATTGGGAAGGAATTAGCAGAAAAGAATATAAGGATAAAAAAGAGGTGGCAGCATCAACCTTCATTGAAAGACTTGAAGAAATGATACCGGGAATAAGCAGGATCATAGAGTATTATGAGGTAGCTACACCGGCGACTGTGAAACGTTACACACTTAATCCGGGTGGAGCGGTTTACGGTTTTGCACAAACACCATCAAGAAAAGCTTTTAATTCTTTTAAACCACTAACTAATCTTCATTTTGCATCAGCATGGGGAAAAACAGGAGGTGGATTTTCCGGCGCAATTTATAGTGGGTTCCTGTGTGCATACAGCATTCTCCGGAAAAAAAGTACCCATCTGTAAAAAAAACTGATACTTACTTAATTTACAAATGCCCGAAATTCAACTTATCCGCCTGATTCTTTTAACAACAGGCTGGTCAATGGTGATAGGTACCTGTTCCTCAATAGTGTTGGCAGAATCAAGCTGTAATGCTTTTACATCGGATATGCATAGCAGCCGCGACAGACCGTGAAGAATAAGAGTGATATTTTCAATGTTCGAAAGCTTGTAGTCGCGTGGCATTATCCTGTCAATCAGAACATATTTGAAATCTGCAGGAAAAGAGTGCTTTCTGAGTGAATCAAAACTGCTTTCAAGTTTTATTTCACCTGATTCTGTAAGGTCTTCCAACACCTCTTTGAAGTAAAGGTTAATCTTGGGTTCAACTTTAAATCCGATATTAAAATCAACACGTATTAAAACACCAGGAATGATATGTGTGACCAGATAGTCAAATCTATCCGGCTCATCAACTCTGTCAACATGCAGAAACCAGTATCTGTCAGCACGTTTGGGTTGTTTCTGGAATATTGAATGTATCACCTTTGCTTCAACCTGGTCAGCTTTGTTGGCCTTAATTATATAAACAAGATTGGTTGCAGTTTTCGGAACAGAATTGTCTCCGGAGAGGTCCTTAAACAATTCAATATATTTGCTCAGGTTAGTGAAGGTTACGTACCTGTTTTTCAATTTCCTTCCGAAATACCAACCATACATTATAGTGAAGAAAAATAATGCAAGCAGGATTGTGAACCATCCCCCGTTCAGAAATTTATGAAGATTGGCAATCAGGAAGCTTCCTTCTATGGTCAGGAATACCATTAATAACAGAAGAATAAGTCTGTGATTAACCCCTTTCTGATACAGATAAAAAGAGAGAAGGATAGTTGTCATTATCATGGTAAGGGTAATTGACAAACCATAAGCTGCTTGCATATTGTATGATTCTTTAAAGAATATCACAACAAAACTGCAGGCAAGCAAAAGGAACCAGTTTACCCATGGTACATAAACCTGACCTTTAAACTTAGTTGGGTGGAAAATATTGGCTTTTGGCCAGAGATTAAGTGAGATTGCCTCACTTATCAGGGTAAATGATCCGCTGATCAGAGTCTGACTGGCTATGATAGCTGCAGTAAGGGCAATTATTATCCCCGGAAGAAGAAACCATGAGGGCATTATCCCAAAGAAAGGATTGGTATCAGCTCTTACGCTGCCTTGTGATATTAACCATGCACTCTGACCAAAATAGTTAAGCAACAGGGCAGTTTTTATAAATCCCCAGGAAATTCTTATGTTTTTCAGACCACAATGCCCAAGATTGGAATAAAGTACTTCTGCCCCTGTAGTGCAAAGAAATACAGCACCTAAAAGTATAAATCCACCGTGATATTCAGAGAGAAACCTGTAGGCATACACGGGACTTAAGGCTCTCAACACTTCAGGATGGTTAACCAGTTGAGATAATCCCAGAACGCTAAGCATTGTAAACCATATTACCATTAACGGTCCAAAGGTACCTCTCACAATATTTGTTCCGAACTGCTGCATAAAAAAGATCACAGCAAAAATAAACAGTACTATCGCCACAACAGGTATATCCGGACTAAAAAACTTAAGTCCTTCTATCGACGAGGTAACTGTAATTGCAGGGGTAATAACACCATCGGCAAGAAGTGCGCTGGCGCCTACCATGGTTAAAACTGCCGCCCATGGAGATTTCCTTTTTATCAGGGCAAACAGGGCATAAATACCGCCTTCTCCGTTATTATTTGCTTTAAGGGTGATTATCACGTACTTAATGGTAGTCTGCAAAGTCAGGGTCCAGAAAATACATGACATAGAACCATAAATAAGAAGATCTGTAAATTCAGCTTCCCCACCCACTATTGCTTTCATAACATAAAGTGGGCTGGTACCAAGATCACCGAATACAATTCCCAGAGTTATTATTGCTCCAGCAAATGAATATTTCTTAATATCATGATTTTTATCCGACCAGTTCATGATCATCAGATTTTGTTCTTCCGGTCAAAACATATAAAAGAAAGAGCCAAATTTAAGAATTAAAACCTCTGAATATTCCAAATCTTGATATTTTTGTACTCCACTATAGCAGTTTGCATTTATTGGTAACATTAAGCTTTTTTTTGCGTTAACGTATAACCGGATCAGAATATAAATAGTTAAAGGGGTCTCTTTTAAAATGTTATCTTATGTCAGGAGTATTCTTAACAATTGCGTTTTTGCTAAGTCTTACATTTCAGATTGTCGGTCAGGATACGATTAATACCCGCGACAGGATCACCCTTGTGTTTATTGGCGACATAATGGGACACGATGATCAGATAAAGTCAGCTGAGATCAGTGAGACAGATTCTTTTAACTATGATGATGTTTTCAGCTATATCAAACCAGAGATTTCCGGGGCAGATATTGCAATTGGCAACCTTGAGGTCACCCTTGCGGGACCTCCTTACACGGGATATCCGCTTTTCAGCTCTCCTGTTGAGCTTGCTGTTGCATGTAAAAATGCAGGGATTGACTGTCTTGTAACCGCAAACAACCATACAGCCGACCGTGGTAAGACAGGAATAGCCAGAACCATAAACAGGCTTGACAGCATAGGAATGATGCATACCGGCTCTTTCCGGGATCAGGAGGAGAGGGACTCCCTGTATCCACTGATAATCAGGAAGGAAGATGTGTCCCTTGCTCTCCTTAACTACACTTATGGCACCAACAGGATTAAAGTACCGGAACCCACTATTGTTAATATCCTGGATAAAGACCTGATTGCGGATGATATTAGAAAAGCTCTAGCTAACAATCCGGATATAATCATTGTGTTTCTTCACTGGGGTACTGAATATGACACAATACCTTCAAAAAGCCAGACAGATATGGCAGAATATCTGTTTTCTCTTGGTGTGGACATGATAATAGGTTCTCATCCCCATGTGATCCAAAAGATGATATGGACAAAAAATGATACATTGAGGAAGGATAAATTCCTGGTTTATTCACTCGGCAACTTTGTCTCAAACCAGAGTAAACCAGGGAGAGACGGGGGATTGATGGTAAGGGTCGAGCTGACCCGAAAAAGTGATTCTTTTGAAGTAACCAATGCAGGTTATTACATTACCTGGGTATATACTCCGGTTATTGACAACCGGAAAAGGTTTTACATACTTCCCTGTTCAAAATTTGAAAATAAGCCTGAATTGTTCAGCAATCCATCTGATTACATAAGGATGAAAAGCTTTATAGACAATTCAAGATCCCTCCTTTCCAATCAGAACATAAATGTTAAAGAATACATATATAATGACAATGAATGGGTAATATTTTAATGGCTTGTTGGTGGAAAAGCACAATGAAGCAGATGATAATTACTAATTTTATCATATTATTGCAAAATAATGGACCGGTATAAAAACCCTAAATCAGTATTATGAGTGATTCCATAACTTTGCTTTCAGTAACAGCTGTATCACTGGGATTTCTCCACACCCTGCTGGGTCCAGACCATTACCTGCCTTTTATTGTCCTGAGCCGGGCTAAGAAATGGACCATAAAGAAAACCATGCTTATCACATTTCTATGTGGTCTGGGCCATGTATTAAGCTCGGTTGTACTGGGTATGGTAGGTATTGCTGTCGGGATTTCAGTCAACAAACTGGTTTCTGTAGAATCGTTTCGCGGAAATATTGCCGGCTGGCTCTTCATTGCATTTGGACTGGTATATATGATTATCAGCTTAAGGAATCTATATAAGAAAAGAAAACATATACACTCTCATTCTCACCTGGACGGCGACAGTCATGCTCATGAGCATGATCATCATAAAGAGCATTCGCACATTCATGTAGCCGATGTTGTGAAAACCACCCCGTGGATTCTGTTTCTTATTTTCGTATTTGGCCCATGCGAGCCTTTGATCCCGATACTCATGTACCCGGCTGCCGAAAATAATATTCCCGGAGCCATCCTGGTATCAGTACTTTTTTCTGTTGTAACGATTGCCACAATGATGTCAGTTGTTCTGGCTTTTAAACTTGGATTTAATAAAATCAATCTAAAACCGGTAGAAAAATACAGTAATCTCATCGCAGGTGCAATGATCTTCTTCTCTGGCATAGCTATCCAATTCCTTGGTTTATAAAGCTTTTACCTGTTGATCTGATCCCGTTTCCGGAATAATAAAAAAGGTACTCAGGGAAAGAGAGGAAATGAGCATTCTTTCGTGATTTTGCTTTTAATTATTAGCTTTGCATAAAATAATCTGTGCCTGATGAATTACGATTATAATACCCAGCGCAAGAAGATGTCCTTGCCGGAATACGGGAGGAATGTTCAGAAAATGGTTGATCATATCAAAACCATTGAGGACAGGGATGAGAGAAACCGGGCTGCAAAGACTATTATCCAGATAATGGGGAACCTCAATCCCCAACTCCGGGATGTAGGAGACTACAAGCATAAATTATGGGATCACCTGGCTCTCATTGCGGACTTTGAACTGGATATTGACTCACCGTATCCTGTCCCTGAGCCATCCAAATTCATGGAGAAACCCAAGCAAGTACCTTATAAGCAGGGTGATATCAGGTACCTTCATTATGGCCGTATAATTGAGTTGATGATCGATACTGCTTCTGAAATGGAAGATGGAGATGAGAAAGAGTATCTGACAAATCTGATTGTAAACCAGATGAAAAAATCATATATCACCTGGAACAGAGGCCAGGTAAGTGACGAAGTGATTATCGGTGATATGAAATTATTATCCGGTGGCAAGCTGAAAATGACCGACGGAGTAAAAATCCTGGAAGTTAGGGAGCTTATACCTCCTGTTAAAAAGAAACCTCAGCTAGGAAAGTCTCACGGGAAACAGCAATCCAGGCAATACATAAAGAAAAAAGGCCATAACCGTCATTAATGGGAACATTCATAGTTCAGGGAGGCAAATCTCTTAAAGGGGAAATAACACCCCAGGGAGCCAAAAATGAAGCCTTGGAGGTTATCTGTGCCACCCTGCTGACTCCCGAAAAAATCACAATAAAAAACATTCCTGATATCAATGATGTCAGCAAGCTTATTGAACTTCTCAGTTACCTTGGTGTCAGAATAACTAAAGAATCAGACTCGGTAATGAGTTTTGAAGCAGTTGATATCAATATTGATTATCTTCAGACCAGTGATTTCAGGAGCCAGAGTGCCAGCTTGCGGGGATCAATAATGATTGTCGGACCTCTTCTTGCCCGTTTCGGAAAAGCGTTTATTCCAAAGCCCGGGGGAGACAAGATCGGACGTCGCAGAGTGGATACTCATTTCAAGGGTTTTCAAAAACTCGGGGCAAGGTTTGAGTTTGACTCCGGCGATCCATTCTTTAAAGTTGAAGCCGGTTCACTGACCGGATCATATATACATCTTGATGAGGCATCTGTAACAGGAACAGCCAATATTATTATGGCTGCCGTTCTTGCAAAAGAGAGAACAACAATCTATAATGCTGCCTGTGAACCTTACGTTCAGCAGCTTTGCAGAATGCTTGTTTCGATGGGTGCCAGGATCGACGGAATAGGTTCGAACCTCCTTAATATTGACGGGGTGGCAAAGCTCGGTGGATGCTCTCACACTATCCTGCCCGATATGATAGAGATAGGATCATTCATCGGCCTCGCTGCCATGACTGAGTCGGAACTCACAATAAAAAACGTTTCATATGAAAACCTGGGGATAATTCCCGACTCATTCCGCCGGCTTGGAATTGCCTTTGAAAGGAGAAAGGATGATATTTATATCCCCCGACAGGACCATTATGAAATAGAGACTTTTATTGACGGATCAATAATGACCATCGCCGATGCCATATGGCCTGGTCTTACCCCTGATCTGCTGAGTGTTTTTCTTGTAACCGCTACTCAGGCCAAAGGAGCGGTACTGATCCATCAGAAAATGTTCGAAAGCCGTCTCTTCTTTGTTGATAAACTTATAGACATGGGCGCTCAGATAATTCTGTGCGATCCTCACAGGGCTACCGTCATAGGCCTCGATAAAATGATAAAGTTAAGAGGAACTACAATGTCGTCGCCCGATATCAGAGCCGGTGTTGCTTTGCTCATTGCAGCTTTATCGGCTGAAGGGAAAAGCATAATTCATAATATTGAGCAGATCGACAGGGGCTATCAGAATATTGATAAACGGCTCAATGCCCTTGGAGCTGATATTAGAAGGGTATAAAGGCGTAGAGGCGTAGCGGCTCAATGGCAAAACATAATACATCGCCTATAATATATAATACATTTTCAGGCCGTTGTGCCTTTAAGCCTTCCTGCCAATTTGTCAATTCCCCGCTATTGGCAGGTATTTTGATTAATTTTAAAAGATCTAATTGAAATAATGTGAATGATGGTTAAGAAAAAGTTAACTGAAACGGAAGAAAACAAAAAGAAAAACCATACTGAAATAACTGAAAATAAAGACAATAAACACAATACTGATCCCGACAATAAAGATCAGGTTGAGTTATCACATGACAAGGAATCAGTGGAGAGTCAGTTGAATGGAGATGGTATAGCTGAACCTGCCACTGACAAAGTTGTCGGGGAGGAGAATGTTTTTGAGGCAAAACTGGCAGAGATGCAGGATAAATATCTGCGGCTTTCTGCTGAGTTTGATAATTACCGAAAACGCACCCTCAGGGAAAAAATGGACATCGCAAAATATGCGGGAGAAGATATACTGATAAAGGTTCTTCCTTTCATGGACGATTTCGAAAGAGCCCTGAAGCACATGGAGTCAACAACCGACAGTGTAGCTCTGAAGGAGGGGATCTATCTGATTTATGTTAAATTCTATGACTTTCTCACACAGAATGGCGTTAAGGAAATTGAATCACTTAACAGCAGATTTGATGTTGATCTTCACGAGGCTGTTGCTCAGGTCCCAGTAGAAGAAGAGACAAAGAAAGGGAAGGTGGTTGATGTCATACTTAAAGGTTACTATCTGCAGGATAAGGTTATAAGACACTCAAAAGTTGTTGTAGGTGAGTAGGGTTGATTCAGATATGTGTGTGAAGCGTTGATATAGAAAAAACCAAAAGGATGGGAAAAAGAGATTATTATGAGGTGCTTGGAATATCAAAGGAGGCTACGAAGGAGGAGATAAAGAAAGCTTACAGGAAGCAGGCATTGAAGTATCATCCCGATAAAAATCCCGGCGATAAAAAAGCTGAGGAGAACTTCAAAGAGGCAGCAGCAGCATACGAGGTTTTAAGCAACGATGAAAAACGTGCCCGGTACGACCGTTTCGGTCATGAAGGAGTCAGCGGGGCCGGTAACGGATTTGGCGGAGCCGGAATGACGGTAGAAGATATCTTTGCTTCGTTTGGCGATATTTTTGGTGATGCTTTCGGAGGGTTCGGGGGATTTGGCAGTTCACGACGAAGCAGCAGCAGAAGAGTCAATAAAGGTAGCAACCTGAGAGTTAAGGTAAAACTCACACTTCATGAAATCGCAGCAGGAGCAGAAAAAAAGATAAAGGTAAACAAATACGACACATGTAATTCCTGCGGAGGATCAGGCGCTGCTGATCTTAATAGTATGTCGACATGTTCAACCTGTAGGGGATCGGGGCACGTGACAAAAGTTGTGAACACCATGCTCGGTCAGATGCAAACTACTTCAGTCTGTCCTTCATGTGGCGGTGAGGGTAAAACTATTACAAAAAAATGCACGGTTTGTTACGGCGAAGGGATCGTTCAGAAAGATGAGATAATAAAAATAAATATCCCGGCAGGCGTTGGCAAAGGAATGCAAATGAATGTCAATGGTAAAGGAAACGCTCCGAGACGGGGAGGAGTTAATGGCGACCTGCTTGTTGTTATAGATGAAGAAGAACACCCACAGTTGATAAGAGAGGGTAACGACCTTATTTACAATCTTTTTATCAGTATCCCTGATGCAATATTAGGTTCTCATGTCGAAGTTCCCACAGTTGAAAATAATGTAAAGATCAAGATTGAACCAGGCACCCAGCCGGGTAAAATCCTTCGGTTGAGAGGCAAGGGATTACCTGAAGTGAACGGCTACGGCAGAGGCGATCTGCTGGTAAATGTTAATGTTTGGATACCAAAAAACTTACCCAGAGATGAAATAAAACTCATGGAAAGATTCAAAGATTCTGATTCCTTTGCCCCCAAACCCGATAAAGACGATAAAGGCTTCTTCGAACGGATGAGAGGATATTTCCAGTAATCGACGATTTCATATTTAATCTACATACTAAAACTCATGGTACTTTTTGAAGCAAAAAACATCACAAAACAATTCGGTACCCAACTGGCACTTGATAATGTAAGCATCTCTGTACCAGAGCAATGCATTTTCGGGCTTCTTGGACCAAACGGTGCCGGAAAAACAACACTTATAAGAGTCATCAACCAGATAACAGGTCCTGACTCCGGAGAATTATTCCTCAACGGGAAAAAACTAAAGCCGGAGGACGTATTATCAATCGGTTATCTCCCTGAAGAAAGAGGGTTATACAAAAAGATGAAAGTAGGAGAACAGGCTGTATATTTTGCCCAGCTTAAAGGACTTACAAAAGCCGAAGCAATGAAAAGGCTTAAATACTGGTTCAAAAAACTTGATATTATCGACTGGTGGGGTAAAAAAGTCGAAGAATTATCAAAAGGTATGCAGCAAAAGGTACAGTTTATTACAACAGTCCTTCATGAGCCGAAGCTCCTTATATTTGATGAACCATTTACCGGATTTGATCCTGTAAATACCAATCTGATTAAAAACGAGATCCTGTTTCTGAGGGAAAGGGGTGCCACAATAATTTTTTCAACACATCATATGGCCTCGGTTGAGGAGTTGTGTGATAATATAACCCTTATCGATAAAGCCAGGACTATTCTTGAGGGAAGTGTCGATACAATTCGTAAGGAGTGGGCTGCCAATGAGTATGATCTTGTTTTTGAAGGTGATGTGACCATAGAAGGAAATGGTCAGTACAATATCCTTAACAGACAGACAGATAATGATAAAAGTATTATCAGAATAAAAACAAACAGGGATATGAATACAAATGAAATTCTTAAAACCGCTATTAATTCCGGTAAGATCATTTCATTCAATCCAGCTCTGCCTTCAATGAACGAGATTTTTATAAGGGTAGTTGAAGCCCGCAATTAATAAAACACTTTCCAATATCACCTTAAACATATTATTATGAATAAGATATCTGTAATTATTAAAAGGGAATATCTAACAAGAGTCAGGAAAAAATCGTTTATTATCATGACGATTCTGGCACCGCTTCTTATGGCAGCAGTAATTGTTGTTCCTGCCCTTGTAATGATGAACCAGGATCAGGATTTTAAAAAGATTGCAGTTATTGAAGATAGATCAGACCTTTTTAAGGGTGTCATACAAAATACCAAAAATTTAGAGTTCGTGTATCTCGAAAATGTTAAAGTTGATGACCTTAAAAGGACTTTTGAACAAGCAGGATATTATGGTATTCTTTATATTTCACCCGAAGTGGTAAATGTCCCTAATGCCGTTCAGCTTATATCGAAACAACAACCAGCAATTGGTGTCCTGGATCATATTGAACGTTCACTTGAAAAAGAGATTGAAAGACAGAAGTTATCTGTCTACAAAATTGAAAATCTCGACGAAATTATGAAGAATGTCCAGACTAACGTCTCGATCCAGACAATAAAAATAGATGAATCGGGAGCAGTTAAGGAAACCAGCACAGGAATAGCGATGGCAGTTGCATATATTGGCGGATTCCTTATGTATATGCTTGTATTTATGTTCGGGGCTCAGGTGATGAGGGGTGTAATTGAAGAAAAAACAAGCAGGGTAGTGGAAGTAATTGTCTCTTCGGTTAAGCCTATTCAGCTGATGATGGGTAAAATTATCGGCATTGCCCTGGTCGGACTGACACAATTTTTGTTCTGGGTAATCCTTACAATAGCTATAGTCGGTGTTGTGAAAACAACTGTCCTGCAAAACACAAATGTGACTGAAGTTACTCAGAATGTAACAAAAAGTCTTATGAACGATAGCCAGCAGGCGGCAGTTCCTTCTCAGACTCCTGACCTGACACCAGAGCTTGCAGAATTTTCCAGGATGTTTAACAATGCAATGAATCAGCCCTGGGGCTTGATTGTAATATGTTTTATCTTTTATTTTATTTCAGGGTATCTTCTTTATGCCTCAATATTTGCTGCTATCGGATCGGCAGTTGATAATGAGACCGAAACCCAGCAATTTATGCTGCCTGTTACAATACCAATAATTTTCGGACTATTTGTTGCAATGGGTACAATGCAAAATCCTGAAAGTTCACTCTCGTTCTGGTTTTCACTTATACCACTTACCTCCCCGATTGTTATGATGGCACGGATACCCTTTGGAGTGCCTTACTGGCAGATTGCTGTTTCAATGCTGATTATGGTAATTACTTTTATGGCATTTGTCTGGATGGCAGCCAAGGTTTATCGCACAGGAATCCTAATGTACGGGAAGAAAACATCATGGAAAGAGATGTGGAAGTGGCTGAGGTATAACGGATAGGCGACTGGCGACTGGCTGCAGGTAACAAATAATGGGTAAAATCCTGTAGCCTGATGCCCGACACCTGACGCCTGTTAATAATAATATTAATAATACCTACTGGAAAAAGATGTCAAAGATACTTGTAATAGACGACGAACGGG
Source organism: Bacteroidales bacterium (assembly GCA_035529055.1). Lineage (GTDB taxonomy): Bacteria > Bacteroidota > Bacteroidia > Bacteroidales > VadinHA17 > LD21. Next base: position 2,189 of record DATKXL010000205.1, on the reverse strand, counting down.
CAATCCGGAATACTCTGAAGGAGGTACTGGAGTATGAGAAACATGAGGTAGATCTGGCAGAGGACGGCCCTTCAGGAATTGAATTATTCAATTCAAACTCATACGACATTGTTCTCTGCGATATAAAGATGGCCAAGATGGATGGAATAGAGGTACTGCAAAAGATTTATGAAACCTCATCCGACACTCCTGTAATAATGATCTCAGGTCATGGCAATATCGACACGGCCGTGGAAGCGATAAAAAAAGGAGCCTTTGATTTTCTTGAGAAACCCCTGGATCTTAACCGGCTGCTTATTACTATCCGTAATGCCACTGATAAATCGACTCTTATTTCCCAAACCCAGGTCCTGAAGAATAAAGTCAGCAAAATGTATGAGATTGTCGGAGAATCTGAAACAATCAGGAAGGTTAAGGAGATGATCGACAGAGTTGCTCCGACTGAGGCAAGAGTGCTTATAACCGGAGCAAACGGAACAGGCAAGGAACTTGTTGCACACCAGATCCATGAAAAAAGCAACAGGGCAAAAGGAGCCTTCGTTGAAGTCAACTGCGCCGCAATACCCTCAGAGCTGATCGAAAGTGAGCTTTTCGGACATGAAAAGGGATCATTTACTTCGGCTATCAAACAACGGATCGGAAAATTTGAGCAGGCTAACGGAGGTTCTCTATTTCTCGATGAGATTGGAGATATGAGCCTCTCAGCCCAGGCTAAAGTACTCAGGGCACTCCAGGAGAATAAGATTACCAGGGTCGGCTCCGACAAAGATATACATGTTAACGTCAGGGTAATAACTGCAACAAACAAGAACATCAAGAGTGAGATTGAAAATAACCGGTTCAGGGAAGACCTTTACCACAGGCTCAGTGTAATACTCATTCATGTGCCGACGCTTAACGAACGTGAAGATGACATCCCTCTTCTTGCTGAATACTTTAATTCATTGATTTGCAGTGACTACGGAATGAGCAAGAAGATTATAAAAAAGGATGCCATCAGGGAATTGCAGAAAATAGAATGGACCGGAAATATCCGTGAATTCAGAAATGTACTTGAAAGGTTGATCATCCTTTGCAAAGATGAAATTACCGGAGCTGACGTCGTCGCATATGCACGTCCGGTATCAGGCAGTAATATATAACTCTGTGGTTCTCCACCCCCCATCCCCCCTAAAGGGGGGCTAAAAAGCTCATGCTGTAAACCTTGAGAAGATGGTATCCGAGATGAGACATTCCCTGGAAAAGCTTATCTTTGATATATGAAGATAAAAGAAGAAATATCGAAAAAGCGAAATGAATTTGCCATTTTGTGTAAAAACCACAAAGTAAAATACTTATATGCTTTCGGATCATCTGTTTCAGAGAAATTTGATCCGAACAGGAGCGATATTGATCTCCTGGTTGAAATTGACTCTGAAGATCCTCTTGACAGAGGCGAAAAGCTTTTATCATTGTGGGATCTGTTTGAAAACTTCTTCAATCGCAGAGTAGATTTGCTAACAGATTCTTCTATTCGTAATCCATTTCTACGAAAAAGTATTGACTCGACTAAAGTTTTAATTTATGACGGATCAGGGCAGAAAATACTTATCTGATATTTTTCAGGCGATTGAATTGATCGAATCTTTTATCTCGGGCATCACAGACTTTGACAATTATCTTTCTGACTTAAAGACACAAAGTGCCGTGGAAAGACAGCTTGGAATTATAGGTGAAGCGGTCAATAAATTTGAAAAACTATTCCCTGATGCAACGTTATCTAATGCTCGAAAGATTACCGGATTTCGTAACAGGCTGATCCATGCTTATGATGCTGTTGATCCCTCTATTGTATGGGCGATAATCAGGAATCATCTGCGGCCCTTAAAAAATGAGGTTGCAGCAAGACTGAAATAAAAGCCCCCGGAGATGATTCCGGTGGCTTAACTTATTGAATTATAAATTTATTTACAAGCTCCTTAGAGCCTGCCCCGCTATAGCAGGGACCGGCCTGTAAAGTGCTTATTATTGTTTTACCTTTGCGCCGTTGTACCGTTGCACCATTATGCCTTAATTATTAGAATGAATCCGGAACTTATCAGAATTACAATGTGAATTATTGCTAATTTTGTTCGATATAATCACGGGATGACCAGAGGTAGAGACGCAAAACCACATATAGGCATCTACGGCCGCAGGAATAACGGCAA
>DATKXL010000204.1:0-3408 GCA_035529055.1 Bacteroidales bacterium | reverse complement strand
GATTAATTGAAGCCAGACACTGGATGAAAATTAAATGCCCACAACTATCAGCGAGGGAGTTAAACATTGTAAGACTGATTTCTTATGGTTTTAGCCACAAAGAAATTGCCGATAGGCTTTTTATCTCTCCCCTGACAGTAGATACCCATATCAAAAACATTTATGATGCGATAGGGATACACAAGGATACGGAGCTAACACGCTGGTATATCCAACGCTGCCATAGAATAAAGGAACAAACGATGTTCCTGGACTTCTGTCTTTTATATTTTATCCTTCATCAAATATTGAAACTATGAAAACAATTAAAAAAATGGAAGTTAATTATCCTACGGCTCAGGAACTTATGGCTAAAATTAATGAATTGATAGAAAAAATCAACGAATTGAATTTTGAAGTTGACGTCATACATGAGTGGAAATTACAAAAGGAAGGCATTTAAAACCAAATAACTAATGAAAGAACGACCTATCTTATTCAGCACCTTAATGGTGCAAGCGCTACTGGCAGGAAATAAGACACAGACCAGGAGGGTTATTAAAGAGCCTTATCAGTCCTATCCTTGTGTAACTAAGCACTTAACAAGCTGTGAATTTGATTTCCATTATGATCATGGGGTGGGACAATTTACTGCAAGTCCTTATGGCAAGCTCGGAGATATTCTTTGGGTGCGTGAAACATGGGGATTACAAAGGAGCGATTTTGAACCAATGGATGTGCCATTTTATTGTTATAAGGCAGACGATGAGACATATTTACCAAAATGGAGGCCATCAATCTTTATGCCTAAAGCAGTTTGCCGTATTAAGCTGCAAATAACCGATATAAGAGTTGAAAGATTGCAGAATATTTCGGAGGGAGATGCTATTGCTGAAGGGGTTAAAAGAGACAGAGACGGGTGGAAAAGTTATGAGATAATTCATATTGGAAAATATAAAGGACAAAAGCATCCTCATTCATGCGTACCTAACCGAAGTCCGATAACATCTTACAAAGAATTATGGGAATCCATTAACGGCATAGATTCATGGTCCTCAAAGCCTTGGGTATGGGTAATAACATTTAAAAAACTATAACCGATGAAAGCAATTTGTAAAATCTGTAAGAAAGCAATCGAATTCAGAAATCAACGAGGTAATAAACTTGCTGATTTAAAGTGTCCGGAATGTAGCGGCAATTTAGCCCGTACTGTGGTACATTGGGATTATGTCAACAAAGAATGGTTCTATACTTATGCCGGCTTATCATATACCTTAAATGAAGAAAAAAACCAATTCGATTACCGAGTTACTAAAGTGTCCCATCTACAAATGGGCGAAAGTGAAACCAGAGGCGATCTGACACATCCGGATTATCTTATCAAAGGTGATATTGCATAAATAAACCAAATTATTAAACTGATGAAAATACAACTCAAGGAATTACGATTGCAAAATTTCAAGGGAGAGAAGGATTTTAAACTTTCCGATCTTGGAAATGAAGTATCCATTAGTGGATGCAACGCCTCGGGCAAAACCAGGCTATTCGACGCTTTTACGTGGCTTAATTTTGGCAAGGATTCAGAGGACAGGAATGACTTTAATATCAAGTCCCTGGACGTGAACAACCAACCCCTCCACAAAGCGGACCACTCGGTCAGCGCAGTCCTGGATATTGCCGGTTTGAAAACAAAGCTTGAAAGGGTCCTCCGGGAGAAATGGGTTAAGAAACGCGGTGAGGAGACAACGGATTTTGATGGCAACGAGACACTATATAAAGTCAATGATGTGCCTCACAAGGAAGGAGAGTACCAGCAGAAGATTAATAACATATTGCCGGAAAATCTCTTTAAGCTACTGACCAATCCCTTCTATTTTAACACGAAGTTGAAATGGAATGAGCGCAGGGAGATCCTTTTTAAAGTTGCCGGTGACATTAAGGATAATGAGGTAATCGCCATGCTCCCGGAACTCAAGGATCTTCTCAATTCGCTGAACGGCAAATCCCTTGAAGAGTTCAAAAAAGAAATCGCTTTTAAGAAAAAGTCATTAAAGCAAGAGCTTGCAGATATTCCTGCACGAATGGATGAGGTCAACCGATCCATCCAGCCCGATCCAGATTATGTAAAGGTTGAAAAACAGATACGGGATCTGGATAAGAAGATCGGCGATACCGACACTCTTATAACCAGCGCGGCGAAGAAATTTGAGAAAAAGAACCATGAGAACCAGGGAAAGCATAACAGCATTTATGAATTAAAACACAAGATCCTTGATCTGGAATATAATTCAAGGAATAATGCAGAAAAAACGATCAATAAGTTAAGATTTAAAAAGGAAGATCTGCAGAGAAGTGCAGTCACTCTTGAGCAGAATATCGGATCGCTTCAAAATATTATCCGCACCGAACAGAATGCAATAGATTCCCTTACAGCAGAAAATGACAAACTCCGCAAAGACTGGATCCGGATGAATGAAGAGGTACTATCCTTTGCAAAGGATGAGTTTATCTGCCCAACCTGCATCCGTCCCTTTGAAGCAGATGATATCGAAGCCAGGAAAACAGAGATGACAGCTAACTTTAACAATGATAAAGCTGCCAGGCTGAAGAGAATCACGGAAATAGGGAAAGAGAACAAAGCAGAGATCGACAGGCTGAAAGCAAAAATCCAGAGCAACCAACAAGAGATTGAAACCATAACGGCAGAGATATCGGGCAAGCTAAAAGAGGCTGACAAAATTATCATTCCCGACAAAACAGTCATAACCCCGGATCCACAAATCAAGACTCTGCAGGTCCAGATCACCGAGATAGAAGGAACCGTCGAACCCCTGAAGCAGGGAGATAACTCCGGGTTGGTTATCAAAAAACAAGACCTGACCGATGAGCGGGATCTTTTAAAGCAGCAACTTCTTATCAGGGAATCGAATGAGAAGCTCCGGTCCCGACTCACAGAACTGGAGGATCAGCAGAAATCCTTATCCCAGCAGATAGCCAACCTTGAAAAACAGGAATTCCAATGCGAGAAGTTCATCATCACAAAGGTCAGAATGGTCGAAGATAAGATCAATGGCTTGTTCTCATTTGTCCGGTTTAAATTATTTGATAAATTAATCAATGGAGGGCTGGAGGAAACCTGTAAATGTTTATTAAAGGGAGTGCCCTTTGAAGATGCAAATGGAGCCGGTAAAATTCAGGCAGGACTCGATATAATTCGGACATTATCAAAACATTACGATTGTTATGCACCAGTCTTTATCGACAACAGAGAATCATGTACCGAAATCCCTGAAATGGATTGCCAGGTCATAAATCTTATAGTTGACCCAGCTTATAAGGAACTGAAAGTAATAACCAATTAAAAAATGAAAATAATAGTTGAAAGCACGACAAAAGTTGTGTGGTTAAATGGAGTCCCTGCCCGAATAT
>DATKXL010000203.1:0-4433 GCA_035529055.1 Bacteroidales bacterium | reverse complement strand
AATGAATTTGTACGCAATTATTGTAGCAGCAGGCACCGGGAAACGAATGGGAACAGATATACCCAAACAATTCCTTGAGATTGCCGGGAAACCTGTGCTGATGCATACCATTGAAAGATTCCGGCTATTTGATGAATCTGTAAAAATCATTGCTGTGTTACCGGCGGATCAGCTCAGTTACTGGGAGGAACTTAAGGCTGAATATTCATTTGATATTCCTCACACAGTCGTAAAAGGTGGGAATTCCAGATTTTTATCTGTTAAAAACGGTTTGATGCATGTGGAGATACCCGGGCTGGTTGCAATTCATGACAGTGTGAGACCCCTGGTGAGTATTGATACTATAAAAAGATGTTTTGAAGCTGCTGAAAAATACGGAAGCGCTATCCCTGTAATTTCCCCGGCCGACTCTTTAAGAATTGTAACAGATAAGGGGAGCATTCCGGTTGACCGGCATAATATAAGACAGATACAAACTCCCCAGGTTTTTAACGCGGAACTTATCAAAAAGGCCTATCTCGAAGAATATGATCCTGCATTTACTGATGATGCCACTGTTCTTGAAAAAACGGGAGAGGAGATCCATCTGGTCGAAGGTAACCGGGAGAACATAAAAATTACAAATCCTGAAGATCTGCTCATTTCCGAAGCTCTTTTAAAGAGCATTTTATGACATTGCCGGGTATTTTGTATCTTGCAATTGTTTTAAAATATGAGGAAATGAAAATAAGAGCACTCTTTGTTGTTGTTGTTTTAGCACTTTTCACCGGGTGTGCGGATCTTCTTAAGATCCTTCAGACAACTACCAATCTTCCTCTCACGGAAGAAGAAGTGATCAGCGGACTAAAGGAGGCGCTGACAACCGGAGCAACCAATTCAGCTCAACGGCTTGCCGCTGAGAATGGATATTATGGTGATGAGCTGGTTAAAATCCTGCTTCCTGAGGATGCGCGGATAATAGTCGAAAATATTTCAAGGATACCCGGAGGTGATAAGCTTGTTGAAGATGTAATTCTTCGGATAAACAGGGCTGCAGAGGATGCTGCAAGGGAGGTTGCGCCTATTTTTATTAACAGTGTTAAACAGATGACAATCAAAGAAGCATTTAATATTCTTAACGGTGCAGATAATGCGGCTACCGGTTATCTGAGGAACACAACATACAATGAATTATACTCATTATACAAACCGAGAATTCAGACTTCAACAGAAAAGAAAATAATCGGCGACATCTCAACCAAAGACTCCTGGATCACCCTCACAGGTAAGTGGAACACTCTTGCCGGGTCAGTTGCAGGCAGGCTCGCAGGCTTTAAACCTGTCAATACCGATCTTGATGATTTCCTTACGAGAAAAGCGCTTAACGGGATGTTCTTAAAAGTCGAGGCAGAGGAATTAAAGATCAGGAAAGATGTTTCTGCCAGAGTTACACCTATCCTTAAAAGAGTGTTCGGCACTCTTGATAACAGGACTTATTAACAATAGAATCAATAAATGTTCGAAAAAAGTATTTTTACGCACGCAGGTCTTGAGGTAAGGATTTCCGATCATGCAAATGATGATATCCTTGATATCCTTAATCATGCTGTACAGGGATCGGAAGGAGGATTAAGGTTTCAGCTTCAGAACATTGCTCCGCGGATAGCAGCCTATAAAGAACATATAAGATTTGTTTCACTTTACAAGAAAAACCAGATAACAGGAACAGTGGGATCCTGTTACAGGGTAACAGGGCAGGGCGATCTGCAATACCCGTCATCTTATCTGAGGTACCTGGCATTTCAGACTACATTTCAATCTGACATAACCTGGAGAAGAAGCACAGCAGATATTATCAGACCTGAGAAAGATGATTCCTTCAAGGAGAAAACCCTGGATATTTTCAGCAAACCTCATCTACTCGACCTTAAGGGGGTATATGAAGGCGACAAACATATAATGTACGCCTTTGTGGAGAGCATGAATGAAAGATCAAAGAATCTTGTCCATCAGGCTGGATATGAGTATATACGTTCTTTTCTTACGGTTGCCTTCAGCAGATTTTCCCCGAAACCTGATAAACGGGTATCAAAAATCAGCAGTCAGGAAGAGAAAACGAATATGGAAGCACTGCTTCTTGATTACTACAGGGATTATTCACTTTTCAGCACTGAGTTCTCATTTTATGGTGACCGTTATTATGTTCTTAAGGAAGGAGATGAGATTGTTGCCGGAGTAAGTGCCCTTCCTTCTACCTATAAGATCTATGATATGCCCGGTGTATGGGGATGGGTTATAATGAAAGTACTGCCGGGGACCCCTTATTACCGAAGGTTATTCCAGCCCGGTGAATTCCGGCACCTGGTATTTGATGCCATTTATTGTAAGAAGGGGAGGGAGAAACTTCTTGCTGATCTTTTTGAATCGGTCTGTGCCGCCGAGGGTTACAACACAGGGTTGACCTGGCTTGATGACAGAAGCGACCTTTATGACAAACTCAGGACCGGTGTAAATATGGGTTCTCTGAACCGGATGATTAATGCAAAACCGGGGCTGGTTTATATGCGTTTTATTAATCTGACCGATAAAGAGAAGGAGTGTTTTTATGACGCTCCGGCCTATATCTCCGGGTTTGATTTTTCATAAAGGTTATCTTTGCACTTTAGCAGCAATAAATTATATTTATTATTTTTGCCACTTAAATATGGGACGTTAGTTCAGTTGGTTCAGAACGCTTGCTTGACAGGCAAGAGGTCGACAGTTCGAATCTGTCACGCCCCACAACGCAAAACGCTAAACCCTTACAGTTCCCTTATTTTAATATTCCTGAACCAGATCGGATAGCCATGATCCTGAAGGCCGATATATCCTTCTCTTGCAATACCCTCTATGAACCCGGGAAAATTTTTGAACTTGCTGTTCTGAACCAGTGCATCCCATTCCGGGGTCCATAATGTATATTCCACAACCTTCACTCCGTTCTGGGTGTGGATTACTTTCCCGTCTTTTACAAGAATAACAATATTATTCCATTCCCCGGCAGGATTAACTGTTTTCGGATCCGCTGCTATCATGTCGTAAAGTGATCCGGCCAGGTGGCTTGGTATCTTATTGTCGGTGGCATCAACATTGTCGAGAACCTGGACCTCAGGTGCTGCATAATAGATAGCTTGCTTGGGAACCTCACGCACATTATAAAAAATGCCTGAATTTCCCATTTTACTTGATTTCCAGTCTATCGACAGTTCGAAATTCTTAAATTTTTTAGCACCATAGAGTATATCACCATTAGCTCCCTGGCCTGGTTTTCTGCCCTCTCCGGTAAAGACATTCATGGCATTATCTTCGATAATCCAGTTTTTAGGCATTTCGGTCCCGTTGCATTGTCTCCAGCCGGTAAAATCCTTACCGTTGAACAGCAGACCCCATCCGGCTTTTTTCTCTTTCCCGGTTAGTTTGTTAAACTTTTGGGCTGATGCAGGTACTGATAAAAGCATTAAGGTTATTAATGCCAATGATAAAATGATATTTCTTTTCATTGTCTGGTTTATTAATTATGTTTCTGATGCAAATTAATAAAAAAAACAAACCATCAATGATTTGGTTTGTCAAAACTATCATTGGTGGAACCGCTCCGCGGTTTGATAGGCAATTGAATAATACCCTCACAGGTATTTATCCCGGAGGGATTACACCAATAATAATACCAAGGTTAACGATTAATGGGTGAACACCGGAGATGTTCCATCAATCCTCATTATTAAATTAGGCTGATTCTCAGCAAAATATAAAAAACAACTAAAAAAATCGTCATTTTTATTGAAAAACATTTGCACAACTACAAAAATAGTCGTATATTTGTAGTATGGGATGGTAAGAAGGGCACAGAGCGCAGGGCACAGGTTAGGGGGACATAAGATCCCCACAACCCCACACCTCGCACCAATTTTTATACGTTCATTTTAACCTAATAAATAGAATTATGCATCTGACAAAAGCAGAAGAACAGATCATGCAGATTTTGTGGGACATGAGAAACGGTATTGTTAAGGATATCCGTAACAGATTCAATGATCCTAAGCCTGCACGTAATACCGTATCTACGGTAGTGAGAGTACTTGAGAAAAAGGGATTCGTGGGACATAAAGCCTATGGGAATGTCCACCTGTATCATCCGGTTGTATCTAAGGAAGAATACTCAAAGAGTCAGCTCTTCCGGCTGATGGAAGGCTATTTTAATAATTCGTTTCCTGCCATGGCCTCATTTTTTGCAAAGGAAAAGGACCTCTCAATCAGAGAACTTGAAGAACTGCTTGAGGATACGAGAAAAGAACTGAAAAAGAGTAAAAAGAAAAAATAATGGAAACATTTGCCGGGTATCTGCTGAAGTCGGTAGTCTGGCTGACAGGTTTTGCTGTTGTTTATTTTCTTTTTCTGCAAAACGAACGATTCTT
>DATKXL010000202.1:0-22858 GCA_035529055.1 Bacteroidales bacterium | reverse complement strand
CTGAAGATTGTTGTCAGGGCGGGCGCCGGGTACGATAACATCGATATGCCTGCATGCACGGCTCATAATGTAGTTGCCATGAATACACCCGGGCAAAACTCAAATGCTGTTGCAGAACTGGCATTCGAAATGATGCTCTGCCAGGCTCGCGGAGGTTTTGCCGGAAGAGCAGGCACTGAGCTGAGAGGCAAAACATTAGGTTTACATGCCTTTGGTAATGTTGGTAAATATGTCTCGGAGATAGCGAAAGGATTCGGTATGGATGTTTATGCTTATGATCCATATGTAAATGACAATGTAATAAATGAATTTGGCATTAAAGCATGCAGGAATCCTGAAGAACTATATTCAGCATGCCAGTATGTTTCTTTACATATGCCAGCTAATGATAAAACAAAGAAATCTATCGGGTACGATCTCCTTAAAAGAATGCCGAAAGATGCCGTGCTGGTCAACACTGCACGAAAAGAGGTTATCAATGAGGATGATCTGCTGAAGATCTTTGAGGAGCGTCCCGATTTCAAATACCTGTCTGACGTTGAACCTGATTGCAAGGCCGTTTTCGAAGAGAAATACAAGGGCAGGTTTATTTTTACTGCAAAAAAAATGGGTGCCCAGACCGAAGAGGCCAATATCAATGCCGGTGTTGCTGCTGCCCGCCAGATAGTCGATTATTTCAAAACCGGAAACGAAAAGTTCAGAATCAATAACAGTAACCAGTAACTTGGTCTAATAAGTAATTGATTTAATATAGATTAGTAATGGCTGTTGTAAAACCATTCAGGGGACTAAGACCGCCCCGAAACTTAGTCAGGGAACTTACCTGTCTGCCATATGATGTAATGAATATTGATGAAGCAAGGGCTATGGCTGAGGGGAAAGAGTGCTCTATGCTTCATATAACAAGGGCTGAGATCGATTTTCCACCGGATATTGATTGTCATTCACAGGAGGTTTATAAAAGATCTGTTGAGAATTTTGCGAGATGGAAGGAAAAGGGATGGCTGGTCCAGGATGATGAACCGCATTTCTACATTTATGCCCAGACCATGGAGAAGCGGACACAGTATGGAATTGTCGGGTGCGCTTCCGTTGATGACTATCTAAACGGTATCATTAAAAAACATGAACTTACGAGGCCGGATAAGGAGCAGGACAGAATGATCCATGTGAGGGTTAATAATGCCAATATTGAACCTGTATTTTTTGCATATCCTGCTGTGAAAGAAATTGATAAGATTGTGGGAGGTATTGTAAAGAAACAAAAACCTGATTATGATTTTGTTGCGGAGGATGGCTTCGGACATCATTTCTGGATTGTCACCAATCAGGAGACAAATAATCTCATCGAAAAATTATTTGCTGAAAAGGTTCATTATACATATGTAGCTGATGGCCATCACAGGACTGCAGCTGCAGCCCTGGTAGGCAAAGAGAAAAGGCAAAAAAATCTATCTCATAACGGGACGGAAGAATACAATTATTTCCTGGCAGTTCATTTCCCTGATAACCAGTTGCGTATTATTGATTATAACAGGACAGTCAGGGATCTTAACGGATTGTCGGAGGAGGAGTTTTTAGCAAGGCTGGAGAATGGATTTGCAGTTAAGGAAAAAGGTAAGAAAATCTACAGACCCCGCAAGCTTCATAACTTCTCAATGTATCTGGGGTGTAAATGGTATAGCCTGATAGCACGAAAGGGTACCTATAATGATAATGATCCGATAGGAGGGCTTGATGTTACTGTCCTGACCAACCAGATCCTTTCTCCGATACTTGATATTCAGGATCTCAGAAGGTCGAAGCGCATCGATTTTGTGGGGGGTATCAGGGGGCTTGGCGAACTTAAGAAGAGGGTTGACAGCGGAGAGATGAAGGTTGCCTTCGCACTCTTTCCGGTATCGATGAAACAGCTTATAACCATTGCCGATTCTGGAAATATCATGCCTCCCAAGTCAACCTGGTTTGAACCAAAACTACGTAGCGGCCTGGTAATTCACCTTTTAGGCTGATTTCGCCCCCCATCCCCCCTGAAGGGGAGCTTAAATAATCAATTATTAACAGCCCCCTTCAGGGGGTGGGGGGTAAAAATAAACAGATGTCTGATATTCCTTACAATATTGGATTATTAAAACAACAGATCCCGGCATCAGTTAAGCTGGTTGCAGTATCAAAGACCAAAACAGTCAGCGAAATACTGGAAGCCTATAACACCGGTCAAAGAGTTTTTGGTGAGAACAGGGTACAGGAGCTGCTTTCAAAAAAAGATCTTCTTCCATCCGATATTGAATGGCACCTTATCGGCCACCTGCAAAGCAATAAAGTAAAACATATAGTGGGCTTTATAAGCATGATCCAGTCAGTTGATACCTTCCGACTCCTTGAAATAATAAACCGGGAAGCTGAGCAAGCAGGCAGGGTTGTTGATTGCCTGCTGCAGTTGCATATAGCTGAAGAGGAGACAAAATTCGGATTCAGCATGAAAGAGCTGCATGGCGGACTTCAGTCGCCGGATTTTAAAAGTAATGATTTCGTAAGGATTTGCGGTGTAATGGGAATGGCAACCTACACAGAAAACACCGGACAGATAAGACATGAGTTCAGATACCTTGTAAACTGTTTTAATGAGCTTAAAGAAACATATTTCAGCGACAAATCATATTTTAATGAGATATCTATGGGGATGTCGGGCGATTTTAACATTGCTTTGGAGGAGGGAACCACAATTTTAAGGATAGGAAGTCTTATATTTGGAGGACGGAATTAATATTGAATTGAAAGCAAAATATGGAAAAACTAGCAGTCAAATACCTGGGTCTCAATATGAACAGCCCGTTGATAGTCAGCAGCAGCCGTCTTACAGCAACACTTGACAGACTGAAATTAGCTGAAGAGAGCGGTGCGGGAGCGGTTGTTCTGAAATCACTTTTTGAAGAACAGATCAATTACTATATTCATGTATTGCCCTCCTCGCCCGGCTTCCCCGAAGCTGATGATTATATGGCAAATTACTTCAGATCAAACTCGGTGGATGAATATCTTGATCTGATAAGAAATGCGAAGAAGAGTCTAAGCATACCGGTTATTCCGAGTATAAATTGCTTTTCAACACACGGATGGACAGGTTTCGCAAAGAATATTGAGAGCGTCGGCGCCGACGCCATTGAGATCAATGTTTTTATTATGCCGGTTGACAGGAAGAAATCATCAGCTGATTGTGAAAAGATCTATTTTGATCTTATCGAAAAACTAAAAAAAAGTGTCAGGATACCAATTGTATTGAAAATCGGGTACAGGTTCTCCAATATACTATACATGATCGACCAGTTCTATATGAGAGGTGTTGAAGGAGTGGTTATGTTCAACAGGTTTTATGAACCTGATATAGATATAAACAGGATGGAGGTTATACCGGCATCAATCTTCAGCACGGAAAGTGAGATGCGCTATGTCCTCAGATGGATCGGAATGACAAGTGCACAAAACATAAAAATCAATATTTCAGCTTCCACAGGTGTACACAGCGGCGAAGATGCAGTTAAATATCTTCTGGCCGGGGCCGATTCAGTTCAGGTCTGTTCCATACTGTATAATAAAGGTGTTAAGTTCCTGAAAACAATGAACAGGCAGATCTCGGAATGGATGCAGAAAAATGAATTCGGGAGTATTTCCGATTTCAGAGGGAAGCTGAATTATGCCAATTATGAAAAACCTGCAGTTTTTGAAAGAACACAGTTCATGAAGTATTTTTCTTCTGTGGAGTAACCGCTCATTTATTTACATTCAGATACTGACAGCCTGTTGTTCCCTGTACTAAACAGGTAGCCGGCTTCACTTAACCTCTTTTCCGGCTGGAAATCTGTAATTATTTGCTGCAAAGAGAGAAATACCTTGAATTACATTGAGCTGGCTTTGAAAAATAAAAATAATGTTCTAATTTAGTCGGGAATTAGATGTGACATTAAAATGACAAAATCATGAAAGAGATTTTTAGGATAAGTTCCCGCTTTCTGCCTGTCGTTATTTTGTTTGCCGGTATTCTTTCCAGCTGTAATACCGGAGGCAAAAAAGCTCCGAAAGATGATATGACAGTTGTTGAACCAATGAATGACGCAGCAGTATATGAGGATATAAAGAAGGCCGAAAAGATATTCTATACCCTTCCCTCACCTCTTGAATCAGCGATGCTCATTAAATCGGCCGGAGCAGGTTTTGATGAAAAACTCCTGAATCCGGTTGAGAATACCAGGAACTACATAACCAACAAGAGCATGGCTCTGAATCTGGGTATTTATACATGCGACCTCAGTTTTGCCAGTCTGTACGATCAGACACAGCTCCTTATAAATTATATGAATGCAGCAAAGAAGATGGCTGACGGACTAGGTATTCTTAAAGCAATAGAACAATCTGATATTGACAGGCTCGAGGAAAATATCCATAACACTGAGGTAATTATGGAGGTGGTTTCCCAGACTTTCCTGAATTCAAACTCATATCTTGAAGATAACGGACAGCCTGCAATTGCAGCAATTGTTCTTACCGGTGGATGGATGGAAGGACTATATATATCTACGCAGCTGATTGATATGAATGAATTTGATGGAAATAAGCTGGTCGGCAGAATTATTGATCAGAAACTTTCAATTGATATCCTCCTGAGTCTTCTTGACGGGAGCAAAGAGCACCCTGCCGTTGATGAGCTGATGGTACAGATCAGAAAGGTAAAAGTTATCTTTGATAAGATCACTCTGACAACCTCACCCGTCCGACCGGAATATGATCGGAATACTAATGTAACTGTACTTAAATCGGAGGTTAAGTCTGATATGACTCCGGCAGTATTCAAAGAGCTTGCAGCTACCGTTGCAGAGATTAGAAGTACATTTGTAAAATAACAATAACTATGAGAATATTTAAGATTATTCCGATACTGATAATTCTTTTTGCTGCCACTGCATTTACGGTTAATGCTCAATGCAAAGCTTTTGCCAAAAAGGATTGTCTTCCCGAGTTAGGATTATATACACATGATGGCAACTATCATGCTGCGGTGCTGGTAGAGGGTGAAGAGGCTGAACTTTATAAAACTTTCTATTCCGATATGGAGTACCGTATGGTTATTTGCGGGGATAGCACACTTCCCCCCATAGAATTTACGGTTCTTGATGCAAGCAGAAATGTACTTTATTCCAATAAGGATAAGGAATATGCCAAAAGCTGGGATTTCAACCTTCAGTCCAGCCAGCAGCTTAAGCTGATAATAAAAGTAACATCATCCAATCAATCCGGAATTACACCCGCATCAGGTTGTGTTGCAATAATGTTCGGATTTAAAATCAAATAAACAGAACCCTGCGATTTGTTGAACGTTATGTATGTTTCGCCCCTGCAAGTTTTAACTCCAGGTATTTCCCTGTATAAGATTTTTTGCAGCGGGCCAGATCTTCAGGTTTGCCCTCGAAAACCACATATCCGCCATCCTCGCCACCTTCCGGACCCAGATCAATGACCCAGTCGGCACTCTTAATGACTTCCTGGTTGTGCTCAATAAGGATAACGGAATGGCCATGATCAACAAGTGCATTTATGGACTTCAGCAGCTTGTTTATATCGTGAAAATGTAGTCCGGTTGTGGGTTCGTCGAAAATAAAAAGTATATGGCCGGCACTTCTTTCCTGGCTGAGGAAATAGGCAAGTTTGACCCGCTGGCTTTCGCCGCCCGAGAGTGTGCTTGACGACTGCCCCATCTTAATATAACCTAACCCGACATCAGCAAGCGGCTTAAGCTTTTCAACAATCCTTTTTTCACTTTTCCCGGGATGACTGTTGAAAAAGGCAATGGCCTCATCAATTGTCATCTCAAGCATATCATAAATATTCTTTCCGTGGTATCTTACATCTAGAATATCCCTCTTAAATCTCATCCCTTTACAATTCTCACAGGTAAGCTCCACATCAGCCATAAACTGCATCTCCACCCTTATGATACCCTCTCCCTGGCACTCTTCGCATCTTCCTCCCTCGATGTTGAAGGAAAAATGTGAAGCTTTAAAATTATTTTGAACCGAAGCCTGAAGCTCAGAATACAATTTGCGTATTTCATCATATGCTTTCAGATAGGTGACCGGATTGGATCTGCTTGATTTTCCGATGGGATTCTGATCAACCAGCTCGATCCCGGTAAGCCTTGAAATATCGCCGGAGACCTCCCTGAACTGACCTGCTTTCATGTTGTTACCATTGACCCTGTTCGACAGAACCCTGTACAAAATATCTGAAACCAGGCTCGATTTTCCCGAACCGCTTACTCCGGTAACCGCTGTTATTGTATGAAGAGGGAATCTTATATCAATCCCCTTAAGGTTATTCTCCCTTGCGCCTTTTATCTCAATAAAACTGTTCCACTTTCTCCTTAAAGCAGGTATGGGAACTGTCAGCCGGCCGCTTAAATAACGGGCAGTAAGTGAACTGTTTGACCCGGCAAGGTTCAGACCGCCCTGGAAGACCACCTCTCCACCGAGCCTTCCTGCCTCTGGCCCCATGTCAATTACTTCATCCGCTGCCCTTATTATCTCTTCTTCATGCTCTACAACTATGACAGAGTTGCCAAGATCCCTGAGTTCCCTAAGGACCCTTATAAGGAGATTGGTATCGCGAGGATGGAGCCCTATGCTTGGCTCATCAAGAATATACATTGACCCTACAAGGTTACTGCCCAGCGAAGTAGCAAGATTTATCCTCTGCGATTCACCCCCTGATAATGTTGACGAAAGCCTGTCAAGTGTGATGTAGGGAAGACCCACATCAATAAGAAATTTCAATCGCAGAGTAATCTCCTTCAACAACCTCTCCGCCACCTTTGTATCATCAGGATTAAGATTTATTTCTGAAAAGAACCTGTATAGCCTGCCAATCGGTAAAGAAACAAGCTCCTGAATGGATTTTTCTGAAACCTTTACATAACCTGTTTCTTTCTTCAACCTTGAACCTTTGCACTCGGGACAAGTGGTTTTCCCCCGGTAGCGGCTCAATAAGACTCTGTACTGGATCTTGAATTTTTTCTCTTCGAGATACTTAAAAAAGCGGTCCAGACCATAAAAATATCTGTTTCCTTTCCATAGAATCTCGCGTTGTTCTTCAGTCAGCTGATATATAGGTTTATGTATGGGAAAGGCGAACATCTCTGCATTTAAAATGAGCCTTTCTTTCCATTTCTTCATGGTTTCGCCTTTCCAGCAGACAATGGCATCCTGATACACCGATAGGTTCTGGTCAGGTATTACCAGACTCTCATCAATGCCTATTATCTTACCGTAGCCTTCACATACGGGGCAGGCGCCTACAGGATTATTAAAACTGAAAAAATATTCAGAGGGCTCTTCAAACTCAATCCCGTCCTCCTCAAATTTGTTTGAGAAGTTCTCCCTCTTTATTCCATCATCACCCGTTATAACAACCTGGCAATGACCTTTTCCAGTCTGAAATGCGGTCTGTGCCGAATCAGCAGCCCTGCTCAGATTGTCACCCGAGCTGCCTGTTATGATCCTGTCAATTACAATATTGATTTTCTGACCATGTTTAAAATTATTAATTGACTCATACCCGTCAATCCTGATGAGTTCTCCATCTGCTTCAACACGATTGAATCCCTGTTTGGTCAGAAAAGTGAAATATTCCGATATGCTGATGTTCTCCGGGATTATTCCCGGAGAAGTGATCGTTAATCTTGTCCCGTCAGGTAGTTTTGACAAAAAGTTGACCAGGTCATCTGCACTGTGCCTCTTCACTTCTCTCCCCGATACGGGTGAGTAAGTTCTGCCAATCCTGGCAAACAGAAGCCGCATATAATCGTAAATTTCAGTCGATGTGCCGACAGTCGAACGCGGATTTCGTGAGTTTACTTTCTGTTCGATGGCAATAGCAGGGGGAATCCCGTTAATGAAGTCCACCTCAGGTTTATTCATTCTCCCCAGGAATTGCCTGGCATAAGCGGAGAGACTTTCAACATATCTCCTCTGACCTTCAGCATATATTGTATCAAAAGCAAGCGATGATTTCCCTGATCCTGATACTCCTGTGATGACAATAAACTTGTTCCTTTGTATTTTCAGACTGATATTTTTCAGATTATGCACCCTCGCACCCTTAATCTCAATAAACCCCTCCATATCTGATTTTTTGTAACTTTTTTGTTAAATTTCCGTTAAAAAGCAAAAGTAATACTTTCATATTAAAAAATTTGTTTTCTTTGCACTACAAATAACATCAAAATCAAAGGAGGACTGCCTATTTAAAAACTCTACTCTAAGTAACCATAAAGAGAGAGATATGAATAAAATGATTTCCGATTATGAATTGATCAAAAGATTCATAAAAGGTGAGCAGTCGTGCTTCGAACAAATAATCCATCGTCATAAGAACAAAGTATTCGCTTATATAAGTCTTTATATACGCGATCAGGCGCTTGCCGAGGATCTGTTCCAGGATACATTTCTTAAAGTGATCCAGTCGGTCAAAACAGGTAAGTATTACGACAACGGGAAATTTATTTCCTGGGTGATGCGTATTGCACATAACCTGATAATTGACCATTTCCGCAGAATCAAGCAGCTCAACACAATCTCGAACGATGATTATGAATCTGATCTTTTCAATTCGAAAAAACTGGCTGAAGCCAATATCGAGGACAGCATGATAAAAAGACAGATACAAAAAGATATCAGGAAACTGATTAGTCAGTTACCCGACGATCAGAGAGAAGTTGTAATACTGCGTCATTATTCAGGCTTGAGCTTTAAGGAAATTGCCGATTTAACGGATGTCAGCATAAATACAGCTCTTGGTCGTATGAGATATGCCCTTATTAATATGAGGAAGATGATGGAGGAGAACAAAATGAGTCTCACAATTAATTAATGTAAGTACAATATTTTTTCCCATAGGTCGTTTTTAAATAAAACAAATCAATGAAGCCTATGGGTTTAAGATCTACTCCTTTAATTTCATATCACGATATTAAAACTGATGAGATTGACCTTTATGCAGATGCATGGGGTATTTATCCTGAATTCGATGATGTGATTTCTCTCCTGAATCAGTTAAAACCTGTTCCGGAGAAACGGCTGACAAAACGGCTCATTAAAAGAGTCAGGCAGCAAAACTGAAAAGTATATAAAAAGCAGGAAAAATTCCTGCTTTTTTCTTGTTTTATTGAGATTAAATTAATATATTTGTAATATTAATATAATATCAACTGTAATGAAACAAGAATTTTCTGTCAAACCAATTTCAGGTTATGTGGCTGTACTGGCAGCATTATTGCTGCTCGGAGGAGCTATTGCCGGATTCGCTTATGCAATAATCTGGCTGGGTATTGTACTCACACTTATATTTGTTTTCACTTTGATTGGATTCACAGTGGTCAATCCAAATGCATCGTGTGTTATGGTTCTTTTTGGAGCGTATAAGGGGACTATACGGGAAAACGGATTCTTCTGGGTAAATCCTTTTTACGTTAAAAAAATTGTTTCACTACGCGCCCGTAACTTCGACAGTGAACCAATCAAAGTAAATGACAAGATCGGTAATCCTATAAAAATAGGATTTGTACTTGTCTGGAAAGTTGCCGAGACCTATAAGGCCTCTTTTGAGGTGGATGATTATCAGCATTTCGTCCTGGTGCAGAGTGATGCTGCACTCCGTAAACTGGCAGGTTTATATCCCTACGACAACCTTGAGGATCATGAAGCCGTTATGACACTTCGAAGCGGAGGCGAAGAGGTAAATGATGAACTTGAAAGGGAAATCAGGGAGCGACTCATAATAGCCGGAATAGAAGTGATTGAGGCAAGAATAAACTATATAGCCTACGCTGAGGAGATAGCAAATGCCATGCTCAGGAGACAGCAGGCAACTGCAATCGTTGCAGCCAGATTCAAAATTGTTGAAGGCGCCGTTTCGATGGTACAGATGGCTCTTGAACAACTTTCCGACAAAAAAATTGTTGAGCTCGATGAAGAGAAGAAAGCTGCAATGGTAAGTAATCTGATGGTAGTCCTTTGCGGAGATAAGGATGCCACACCTATTGTAAACACGGGTACATTACATTCCTGATATGAGTGATAAGAAGCCATTTGTTCTCAGGATTGATCCGGGGAAGCTTAAAAGTCTTGAAAAATGGGCTGCGGATGAATTCCGCAGCATCAACGGACAGATCGAATATATTATTGATCAGGCTCTTCGTAAATCAGGCAGATGGAAATCAAAAAAGGAAAATAACCTGGAAGAAAAGATCTGAACCTTCTTTATTGGTTTAGAAAATAAACGGAATGGCATGCGGCAACGCCTGCCGTTTCTGTTCTTAACCTGCTGCGTCCTAAATGCACTGGTTTGAAATCATTTTTTCTGGCAAGCGCTATCTCTTCCTCGCTGAAATCTCCCTCAGGACCAACCAGGATCACTGCATCATGCCCTTTTTTATAGACCTCTTCAATCTTAAACCTTTCACCTTTCTGCTTGCAGTGAGCAATCATCCGGATGCCCTTTAAATCAAGCTTTATAAAATCTGCAAAGCTCAGGGGATTATTCAGAAGCGGCCTGTAAGCTTTTACCGATTGCTTCATTGCGGAAATTATCAGATTGTTTATCCGGTCGGTTTTGATACCAGGCTTTTCTGTATTTATACAGATAACAGGAGTGATCTCATCCACCCCTATCTCTACACTCTTTTCGATGAACCATTCGAACCTCTCGGGATTCTTTAAAGGAGATATTGCGATGTGAAGCCTGTAATCTCTTTTTTCAAAACTGCTTAGGACCCCCGTAATATCAATCCTGCATTTCACCGGATCAGGATCAATTATTGTTCCTTCATATAGATTACCCTGACCGTCGATCAGTTTGACCACATCTCCTTTGCTCATCCTGAGCACCCTGATGCAGTGTCTCGAATCATTCTTATCCAGAACACAGATTCTTTCGGTTATTCCGGGTGCGTAAAATATCTGCATCAGTTTAGTGAATAAAATCTACCTGTTATCTGATAATACCATCAAAAAGGGAAGGCTCTGTTTCAATTTCTCCCGACATACGTCTCAGAAATCTTCCAAGCCTGTCTTCCACTGCAATCATATAAGTGTATGGAACCTTTGTATTGGAGTTTGGATCTCTCCTGTCCTTTATTTTTGCTGTATTTAAGATAGTATTAAAACTGATATTTGCAGCCTGGGCCATCATCACCCCTCTGAAATATGAGAAATAGTACCATGTCGATTCATTTACCTTCAGATAAATATCAATCATGTCGCCCGAACGCCTTCGCTGTATCTCAATATATCCGTCAACATAGGCGTTTACAGGTTGTGATCCAACAAATCCTATTCCGATCCTGCCCTGTGATCTGAAAGAGTTTGTAGTTTCATTCCAGACCAGATTTACATCATTAAGGAACAGTTCATAGGTGAACTCTTTTGGCAGGTTCCTGGAAAAGCCGAACAGATCCATCTCCTCTTTCATCTGTGTTGCAGCAGTTACTCCCATCAGATCTTTCATTGCTTTGTTATTGAACTCTGAATTGAGATTTACAGGTCTTAATGATGGTATCAGCCTGATATCATCACTCATCACTTTCAAAGCTTCATTCGAAAAATGAAAATCAAGGGCAATAATTGTCTGAACGGTAACTTTACCTGAATCAAGGGAGTGGACACTTCTTCCTGATGAAGTCATTTTTAAAAGGTCAAAATTGGCTCCAAAATTCATTTTACCCTCTCCTGAAAGGGCACAATAGTTTTTATCAAATGAAATCATGTTTCCGTGCAGGGTCGGATCAACAAGTTTTTCAACTGAAGTTATTACATACCTGCCCTTGCTCTTATCAAAGTAAAGAACTCCCTGGGAATTTACGAGTGCAACATCAGCCCACGATTTTTGCTCCGACAGAAATGCCGGGTATATGTGAACCGAATCGATATTGATGAACGAACCTGAGTAAACCATATTGTCGTTTTGATCCCTTGGTTTTGCGCCTATGGGTATCATGATGTTCGAAGGATCGATGGCAGATTTGAATTTGACAGGATAGCTCTTCATCATATCGCAATTATGCACAATTCCGGCAGCTCCTGTGAAAGTGAGGTGATTTGATCGTGCCGACAGGTTTACATCTCCGGTGAATGAAAATGCGGGGCTCAGCATAAATTTCTGGTTAGCAGCAATATACCCTTTGGCATTCGTCGTAAGGGTATCAACAGTGATTTCAGGAAAAGTTATCTGCTGAATATCTTTATTCTCATCAACGTAATCGTATGCTGCACTGCCTGAGTAACGTTTGGAAGTCTCGATGCCTATTTTTGCGGAATGAAGAATGTGACGGTTATTAACTGCGACGACGGCATTTTGCAGCTGTTCTATCTTTGCCCTTCGGGTGATTTTGATTTTCCCGTTTGCAGGTTGTATCAGGGCATCAGCTATATGGATATAATTTATGTCCTCTGCTTCAATATACTCTTCAGCAACATTATACCTGCCTTTCCATGAGGTGAAAGCAATGGTGTCCCTCAGATCATTTGTGGCAAAAAAAGTAGGCTTGTCAAGACTGGAAAAACTTAACCTTAATAATCTGTCGGGCGAAAGAAGCTGTGATCCTGTTTTGCCTCTCTGTTCCATACCGAGTATCTTGCTCTCCATATTGTATTCAAAATCAGTCATGGTACATATATACTGCAGCTCAGGAAATTTCACCACTGATGAATCAGTATTCAGACGGAACCTTGCAGTTTTAAGATCAAAATTGATATCAGTATTTACATTTTCAGCAATAAACGCGTATCCGCTGGTCGAAGGTGATTTAAGATTATAATCGGCAGTATCGGCTTTAATCGCATTAGATGCAAATGTGAAGCGGTTTGAATTTATCCCTGACTCAGTCATATTGATGATTCCGGATCCACTTAATAACCGGGGGGTAAGTTTCAGACTTCCGTCAAGCGATGTGCCGTTATCAAACATGCTGAAATTTTTACCTTTGGAATTATATGCCAGCCATTCGTCCTTCCGCGGTAACCATTTTATTGTAACATCTTCACTGGTCAGATGGGGAAACAGACCTGAAACATCTTTATCAATCTGAAAACTGGTGGCCCTGGTTATCATCGAATCGGAAAAGAATTTAAACTCTTCCGATCCGGTTGTGGATGTCAGATGTTTAAGAGTGCCTCTGCCTGTGAGTCCCTTGTTACTCATGGTGATAGCATCATAGAATCTTCCTTTGCCTTCATAAATTTCAATACCATCATCCGGAATAACCATATTGAATCCAAGTGAATTATTTTCCTGGAAAGTGAGAAATTGCTTTGTCGGCTTCAGGATATTTCCCGCATAAAACTCGCCTGAGAGATTAATCTCATCAGAAGAATAGTGATCAATATTCTCATACGAAAATGGATCTATCCTGAAATAGAAATCTTTCTGCGGATAGATTCCTTTAAGTCCTGGTATATCATCATAGAAGATGTAAGAATAAGTTACGGCGTTAATTATAGGATATTGCCCGAGGCTTTTCAATCCGGATTTATTATTCGGATCATCTATGAACAGTTCAGCTGTTGTGAGCTGAATCAGATTATTGATATCACTTATAAGCGGATTCCCGTAGCTGTCCATTTCATCAGTCTCCACTGCTATTCTTATGGAGTCTATTTTCCGCAGGTTAATCTTAAATGTGTCATAGCTGAATTGAAAGTTATGACCGTAGATTTTGAACAGGCCTGCCTGTACAACACCATCAAATTCAAAACTCCTGTTCTTCCCGATCACAATCTGTTTACCGTAGGGGTAAATAGCCACTCTCTGGGAATCGCTGAGATAAACTCCCGAGACCCCGTTGACAGTTAATCTGTAATCGTTCAGATCCAGGATTGCGTTATCTGTCGGAGCCTTCGTTTCGCTCAGGATCGCAAGGACATCATAATCTTTTTTCTTTGCAAATGAATCGAGGTAATCATCTGATTTCTTCTTAATGGTTATCTCATTTTTGATCCGGTCGTAGTAAATAAAACCCTTATTGGCCAGTTCAATGCACAGACCCACTACATATTCTTCGGACTTATTAAGCCATTTGGCAAACTCAGCTACCGGGAATGTTTCAGAATAGTACCATTCACTGAACTTTTTTATGCGGTTCAGTGGATGATAGTCATCAAGCCCCATTAATCTCAGAAAGTTGTCCGAGTTGAAAAAAGAGGATGATTCAAAAAGCGCTTGTCCCATCGAAGCTCCTCTGGCCCTCGATAAGACAGCCTTTGAACTGTTCATGTCCCAGATCAGGTATTCAAAATACATGTCAAGATTATGAAATGAATTGTAGTAAGGACTTCTGGAAACAGGGTTGTTTGTCCGGAAAAGGTTTACCTGCCTGCTGGTGGCATTATAGGAAAATCCAAGATTTGAATGATAAATAGAATCATTCTCCAGGAAAATAGTGGCAGTTGCTTCCTGGCTGTTCAGTCCGTTTTTTGTAAAGAGAAATTCACGGGAATTGACTTTAATAAAAAGCGTATCCCGTTTGTAAAGAGCGATCTTAGCCGGTGTAGCCCTGTCACCTGCCCCCTTGACATTTGCGCCTTCGAATGCCAGTCCCCCCTCATAATTAATTCCCTGATAAAGATTCTCAATTTTAAAATGTTTTGTATAAGTTTCGAAACGCGGATATGTTGCTCTCTCTTTGCTGGCTATTACAGTTGCCTGATCAGACAATACACCATATACCGGCTCTTTGAAATATGTTTTATGAAAAAGCCTTGCAGAATCAAAAGTAAAATTATTCCTGGCGATATTGATCTCAAAATCACCCAATTCAGCAAATACATCTGATCTGTCAAAACCTGCTTTTTCCCACGTTACCAATCCTTTTGTCCCAATGAAAAGCTGCAGATCGGGGAAATAGGTACCTGACACATTAAAAAGCTCTGTACTGTCTCTCTGAAAATAACAGGTAAGGGTGGCGTTTTCAATGACTATTTTAAAAACAGTATCGTGTACGAATTTTAACTCATTATTTTTTACTTTCCACTTGACTGTACCTGTACTAATCAGCAGATTTTCCTTTACCAGCAAACTGGTATTATGGACATAATTTGCTACGGTTTGATTTGAAACCCTTGGACTGAATAGTAGTTCGCTCAGTCCTGTAAGCCAGTAACTGATAAAAGCATCGTCTCTCTTATATTCAATAAAATCGTTAAGCGTTTGGAGAAATTCATTGAAATGAGGAACAGCTCTCATTTGTCTGCCGGTCAGCTGACTTGATAGATCAAGGATCTGAATCATGTTGTTTTTGCTGAAGGCCGAGCTGTCCCATTTGGCAATAAAAGCATCAAGGTTGGCCTTTTGTCCCTCAGAAAGATTTGGCCCCATGAATGTTACAAGCTCCTCCCTGAACTTTTCAGGTTCACCCGAAAAGGCAGGTTTTACCTGGGAATAAACACTTCCCGGAAGAAATATTAAAAGTGAAAAAACCAGGATCAGAACCTTTTTTACCATTTACTTTTTCTGGATTTGTTTTTTACTCAAATTGCTTCCACAATTGCGCAGAAATCTTCTTTCTTGAGTGAGGCGCCACCTATCAGTCCGCCATCGACATCGGGCTTTGCGAAGATCTCTGCTGCATTGGACGGTTTACAGCTTCCCCCGTACAGAACCGATACATTTTCAGCAAATTCAATACCATATCTCTCTTTGACCAGACTACGGATATATTTATGCATCTCCTGCGCCTGTTCAGGGGTAGCTGTTAATCCTGTTCCTATTGCCCAAACTGGTTCATATGCGATTACAACCTTTTCAAAATCTTCAGTTGACAGATTAAATAAACCCCTTTCCAGCTGCCTCTTTACAACAATAAAATGACTTCCCTCTTCCCTTTCCTTCAATATCTCACCACAGCAGAAAATTACCTTCAGGTCATTGTTTATCGCGAGCACTGTTTTCTTATTCAGCATGTTGTCATCCTCATGATAATAAGTTCTTCTTTCCGAGTGCCCGATGATAACATATTGTGCACCTGTACTCTTTAGCATACCGGCTGAAACCTCTCCTGTATATGCTCCTGAAGATTCAGAAGCGCAATTCTGGGCTCCAAAGGCAACCTTCCCCTGCTTAAGTATTTCCGCCAGGCCTGGCAGATGAATAAAAGGCGTACACAAAACAACCTCAGCTTTAACCATGGATTTATCCTTGAAATATTGGTCAATCAACTCAGCAAATCTAAGTCCTTCAGCCAGATCCATGTTCATCTTCCAGTTGCCGGCAACAATTTTCTTTCTCATACGAAATGTTTTAAATGTTATATTATTGTCTATAGTAAATCCTGTTTTTAAGCAATATACCTATTAACAGCAAAATCATCGAAAATGAGACTGCTATCAGGATAACGTAAAGCAGACTGTTTCTGTTATGTAGTTTCTCTATCTGCCTGACTGCCATCTCATCTTTGAACCAGTCATTTTCAGGAACATTTGCCCATGACCATTTGCCGACTATATTCCCTTCCCTCAGAAGGATATAACCCGGATTTGACCTTACCATTGTTTTCAATGTTATCTCATCGGCTGTACAGAAAAGAAGTCCGTTACTGTAATCCTTAACCTCGTCACTGACCGAAGAGGTTATAACATAGAAATTTATACCTGCTTCATTGCAGTGTGATCCCAGTTCAAATCCCTTTTGCAGGTTTTCATCATCTGCTTCCTTCAGTTTTGTTGAGATCAACAGAAGAGAATATCCTTTGTCAGATAAAATCTTGTCCGTTAAGTCTTCATTTTCAACAGTAGTGATGCTGAGATCATTTATCGGAGGCTGGTAACCTTTTTTTACAAGGACTGATACCTGGTCAACAAATACCCAGGAAGTATCATCTGCCGGATAATTATCAAGAGTGAACTCCTTTTTCAGGCCATCTTTTTCATAGATAAAAGTGGTTTTGTACTCATTAACCGGCATTCCCTCGGGTATTATCATTTTTTCAGGGATATTTGTGCCGGTTTTATATGGGAGGAAGTCCATCACAGGAAGATATCGCAGATTGGAAAAACAGAAAATGACAAAAAGAGCAACAAAGGATGATAATATTGCCCACTCTGTTTTTTGGAGCGACCGGTAACTCTTACTGTTTATTGCAAAGAAAAGGATCAGTACAAACGGGACCAGAATTATATTCTTTCCAAAGGTCTGCCAGTTGGTAAGATGTATCGCATCGCCAAAACAGCCGCAGTCTGATACGGGATTCGTTAATGCAAGTATGAGGGTCAATGGGGTGAAGATCATCATAAGGATCATCACCACCCATATTCCCTCTTTCTGTCGGATACCTGAAAGCACCGAAAGCCCGGCAATAAACTCGATGGTACAGAAAAAGATTGAAAGAGGCAGACTCAGAAAATCCAGAAAGCCAAGGTGAAAAGCCTGAAAATAATCATGGAATTTATATGTAAAACCCATGGGATCAATGGCTTTCACAAAACCCGAAAACATGAAAACCAGTCCGACTATTATCCTGCCAGCTATTCTTATAATTTTCATTTCACAGCAGGTTTCTTTTATTGATCGCTTCAAGAATCAGTCGGAAGATCTCATCAGGTTCAAGCATTGAGCCCTTGCTATTGCTGCAGTTCACGAAAGCCATGTGTTCATCGGTAAGAGAAATGTCATAATAAATATCCCTTACTTTTTTCTGGAAACTAAAGTTCTCCTCGTGAATATCACGGTTACCTTTCAGGTAATCCCTGTCACAACCCTCCCTTTTTGCGGAAAGTTTATTTTCGGTAAAGGAGAGGGGCACATCCAGGAAGATACTCAGATCTGGTTTCGGAATTGCAAAATGCTCAAATTCAAGAGCAAGTATCCATTCCATAAGCTTTTTCTGAGATGAGGGATCCTCTAACTTGGCACACTGATATGCAATATTTGAATATGTATATCTGTCAAGAAGAACAATATGCTTGTTTTTCAGCCAGTTGCTGATTTCTTCCGCGGCATCTTTCCTGTCGCCTGCATAAAGCATGGCCACCAGATAGGGATCTACACTTTCCAGTGATCCGAATTCTCCCCTGAGAAACCTGGCAATAAGCTCCCCGAAGAAGGGTGAATCAGTCCTGGGAAAATGAAGATATTTACATTTGTAGCCTGCCTTATTAAAAAAAATCTGCAATAGTTTTATTTGTGTCGATTTGCCTGATCCGTCAACCCCTTCGATAACAAAAAGCTTCATCCTGATACTGGTTACATTCTGTACAAATGTAATAACGTAAGATCAAAGATGAAAGACTAAAAGTAGTTTAATTAAAATTGTTAATTTCGATGTCTGTAAAGCACTGTAAATTGCTAAATAAGACAAGATATATTAACATAGGGGGAAAGCTTCTTGACCTGCAAACGCCCAGAATCATGGGTATTCTGAATATCACGCCCGATTCGTTTTATAAAGGAAGCCGGTATGTCAGCGAAGGAGACATAATAAGGACTGCTGCAAAAATGCTGGGAGATGGTGCTGATATACTTGATGTCGGAGGCTATTCCTCGCGCCCTGGCGCCATTGATATTTCTCCTGAAGAAGAGAAGAAAAGAGTACTGAAAGCAATCAAACTGATCAGTACTGAGCTTCCGGGTTCAGTTATCTCTATCGATACATTCAGATCTGAAATAGCTCTTGAGGCTGTAAATGAGTGTGGCGCCCGGATAATAAATGATATTTCAGGCGGCGAGGCAGATAAAAACATGTTTGAGATTGTCCGGAAAGTCAATGTTCCGTATATACTGATGCATATGCAGGGAACCCCCCGCAATATGCAGAAAAATCCGGTTTATTATGATATAATAGCTGATATTCTAAAATGGTTCGGAGAAAGGATCGTCAGGCTCCGTTCACTGGGTGCAAAGGATATCATTATAGACCCGGGCTTTGGTTTTGGTAAAACTGTTGACCAGAACTTCGAGATGCTCAACCGCCTTGGTGATTTTTCTGTTGCAGGATTACCAGTGCTTGCCGGTGTCTCAAGAAAATCAATGATCTGGAAGACTCTTGAAACAACCCCGGATGAATCACTGAACGGAACCTCTGTCCTGAATGCTGTTGCGTTGATGAATGGAGCAGATATACTCAGGGTACATGATGTAAAGGAAGCTGTTCAGGCAGTTAAGCTGATTGAAATGATCAGGAGATCAGCGATCCTGAAAGATCAGAAGAACTGAAACAGGTCATCAAAGTTCAGGTTCATGAAACGGACTTTATATAATTTGCTTTTTATTCTCATTTGTTAAGATGTTTTTCTATTTTTATCGGATATACACTTGATTAATGGCATTCAATATCACAGCTCTTGATATTATTGACATTGTCCTCGTTGCAGTGATCCTTTTTCAGCTCTACAAGCTTATCAGGGGCACGGCAGCATTAAGCATTTTTATCGGGATATTCTTTATCTATATGTTCTGGCTCCTGGTCAAGGCTCTAAATATGGAGCTTATAGGGGCACTCCTCGGACAGGTTATAGGTGTCGGTGTTATAGCACTGATAATCTTATTTCAGCAGGAAGTAAGAAGGTTCCTTCTGGCTATCGGAAACAGATATATCAGCAGCAGCAGGTTTTCGTTCAGTAAGTTCTTTGCCTCGGTTGAGGATAAAAAGGGAAGTCCGAAGGAAGCCGAAGAGATCGTAAGAGCAGCGGAGGCGATGGCTGCTAAAAAGACAGGTGCTCTTATTGTTATTGGAAGAAAAATCAGTCTGGATATCTACTCGGAGGGCGGTGAGAAGATAAATGCCGTCATCAGCGCTGAACTGCTCGAAACCATCTTCTTTAAGAATTCTCCTTTGCACGACGGTGCTGTTCTGATTGAGGATAGCCGGATATTCGCTGCAAGGGTTCCATTGCCCATTACCGACAGGACCAATCTGCCGACGCATTTCGGTATGAGACACAGAGCCGCGATAGGAATATCAGAACATACAGATGCCATTGTTGTTGTTGTATCAGAAGAATCCGGAACCATAACTGTTGCTGACTCAGGAGTAGCAATGGAAAAGATCTCTCCTAATGAATTGAGACAGATATTGCTGAAGGAGAAGCTGTAGGAAGACGGAAGACGGAAGTTATTCTGAAAAAAGCCCCTCCTGGCAGAGCCTGCCCCGATCTATCGGGGGGCAAGTGGTGGGTTCAATAAAGACTAAAGTTAAAAGTTAAAAGAAATACTATGAGTTCAGAATTTATGAGGTTAAACTCAAGGGATTTTATACGGGGGATCATCCTAACCGTGATATGTACCTTTATAACAGGTCTATATCAGGTAATTGCCAGTGGTTTTACAATTAACTGGATAACCTTGAAACCGGTAGTGATCGCAGCTGTCGGTGCAGGTATATCTTACCTCACAAAAAACCTCCTTACCAACTCAAAAGGCAATTTTATGACCTATGAATCCATTGAACAGCCAGTGCAGGATAGGGGGTGAACCTAGTTTACCTTATATAATATCAGCGATTCAGCATCCTTAACATAAACCATGTTTCCTGCAACAACAGGGAAAGCATAAACAGGAGTTTCGGACACTTTATACTTCGCAATTTCGGAATAGACTTTAGTATCCGGTTTGAGTACTATAAGGTTTCCGGTACTTGGGAACCCAATAATTACTGACCCGCAATCCACAATTGTTGCAAAATCACTGTTTACAGCATCATCGAGCCATGCGGTCTTTCCGGTTGTGGCATCAAGGCAGTAAATTCTTCTCTGATCGGTGAATCCATAAAGAAATCCATCCTTTAATATGGGAGTGTTCCATTTTGCGCCAACTTCCGGATTGCTCCAGATCTCCCTGGGTACATAATTATTACCCTCCTTTGTTATCTGAACTGCCTTTATCCCTGTTCCCTGCCCTGTGTAGTAAACTATCTGGCCGTTAATGTAAGGGCTTGGGCAATTGTAAAAACGCTGTGAAACCGGTGTGGCGATACTCCAGACCAATTTCCCGTCTGCCAGGTCAAGAGATATCAGGTTCTTTTCGGTATGAACGATAATGTGTTTTTTGCCGTCTATTGTCATTAAGGATGGTGAAGAATAGGAGGGTCCGTCACCTTCCCATTTCCATTTTTCAGCGCCTGTATTCAGATCCAGGGCAACTACCTCCCCTTTGTTCTGTGTCCCGGGATGTGCTATGCATAAACCGTCTACGATGAGTGGAGACATACCGGTAAAGAATTGAGGTACAGCATTGGATGGATTTTCCCTTTTCCACAGAACCTTGCCTGTTGATATATCCAGGCAGGAAAGAATCCCTGATACGCCAAAAGTCACAATTTTACCATTTGCTATGGCCGGAGTGCTTCTGGGGCCGGGATGTGAGGTTGACGGTCCTGTCACAGCCGGAGCAGGATATGAAGTCTTCCATAGCTCTTTTCCCGTAGCTGCATCAAGACACAGGATGACCTCATCAGTGCCCTGGCGGGTGTGAAGAAATATTTTCTTGCCTTCAAGAACCGGTGAAGCGTCGCTGGTTCCGACTGTAACCTTCCATTGCGTTGCAAGCTCGGCCGGCCATGTTGCAGGTGCCTTGAATCCGGCCACTTTGCTGTCTCGTCCCGGACCTCTGAATTGCGGCCAATCCTGGGAAAGCAAATCTGATGAAATGACCGCCAAAATGGCTAAAGTAATAAGCAGACTTTTCTTTTTCATGATAGAATATATTTAAAAATTAACATTATCAGAATTTGCACTAAATTACAAAAAAAATTCTACTTCAAAGACTTATCCTGGGTTTTCTCAGTATAACATAATGACATAACTTCTTTTTATTAAGTTTGCTTCTTCTTCGACAAATAATAAGCTGAATGCAAAAACCTCCCGGCACTACAGGAAAAATACTGATAACAGGCGGTACTTCAGGACTTGGTCTTGAGCTTGTCAAATTATTCCTGAAGAAGGGTTACGAAATAGTGGCAACCGGCAGGAATCCTGTAACCATTACGGGATATGAGAATCTTTTTAAATTTTACCGGGTCGATCTGGACGATCTGGGTCAGGCAGCCTTAATGATAAGGGAGATATGTGAAAATTATCAGTTTGATATTGTTATTAATAATGCAGGAGTATTGAGTCCCCCGCGATTTATGCAGACTGTCAACGACCTTGAATATACACTCCAGGTAAATTTTCTTTCCCACCTGCTTATAAACGAGGTTATCCTGAGAAAGAACAAAACCGGCAATCCCATTACGATTGCAGCAGTGACCTCACCCGTTTACCGTATAGCAAAAGGCGATCTTATTGTTCATCCCATGAAATCAGGATACCGGCCGCTTAAAGCATATTCCGGTTCAAAGCTTTATCTGGCATTGATGTGTAACTATCTTCCTGAAAGATTTCCTGATCACAAACTGATGTGCATCTGTTTTGACCCCGGAACATTCAGCTCGCGGATTTATCGAATGCAAAACAAAACATTCCGGATATTATACCGGATCGCATCTCCATTTATGAGAAGCCCCGGGAAAGTAGCCGGGGCAATAGCTGAAATTCTCTCGACGAAAGATCTGTCAAATGGTTCAATCTATGACTACCGGAAAAAGATCAGGTCAATACCTCAGACAGATGAATCGGCCGGAGAAATTTTCTGGAAAGAATGTTATCATCTTATCGGACCTTTTGTCCATTAAACTTATTCCCCTGTTTTTCAGGAAATTTAAGAAGATATTTTCAATAGTTTTTGGAAAAAAAAAACATCACAATCCGTACCTTTGGAACGCAGTAATCAGTTTTAATATCATAAATCGTATGAAAAAATCAATTTTAAAAATCATGGCAATAAC
>DATKXL010000201.1:0-4369 GCA_035529055.1 Bacteroidales bacterium | reverse complement strand
GGGAGACAACCTTAATCTGTTTGCGGTTATGAAGTTGTTCCAGGAATCCGAAACCCTCGAAGGTTTTGAAAGGAGCCTGAATGATGAAAACTCCAGGATCAATAATCTCGATCTGAATGGAGATAACTATATTGACTATATAAGAGTTGTTGATTATGTCGATGGTGACGTACATACCATTGTTTTACAGGTTGCACTCGACCGTAACAATAATCAGGATGTAGCCGTTTTCACCGTTCAGCGGTTCAGGAACGGATCAGTCCAGATACAGCTTATAGGCGACGAAGTACTATATGGCAATAATTATATAATTGAACCAATATTTGACGAGACACCAAATCCTGGTTATATCGGAAGAGCAAACAGGCAGAATGTAACGGCGATCAGAACCACACCTGTTCAAATTGCTGCATGGCCGGTGATCAGATTCATCTATCTTCCAAATTATGTTGTCTGGCGCTCTTCATGGTACTGGGGTTATTATCCTCCTTACTGGAGTCCATGGCGGCCATATTACTGGCACTACTACTACGGATATCATTACAACTGGCACTCTCATTATTACGGGCATTACCGCCACTGGAACCACTACCGCTATGCTCGATACAATGACTATTATTACAGAAATGTGAGGGTTTTTTCTCCTGTGGTAAATGTGAACATCAGATCCGGGAATTATAAAACAACCTATTCACGGCCTGAGCAGAGAAGGGATGGTGAGGCTTTATTTGCTAAAACGCATCCTGAACAATACAAAAGGTCATCTGAAATTTCTACCGGCAACAATACCGGAAGAAGATCAGTTTCTCAGTCAGCATCTGAAAGGCAGTCTGCCGGAACAAGTGTCAGCACCACAAGGCGGTCGACCGGAACTGTTACCAATAAATCCGGAACAAATACCTCAGCAGGTCAAAATACTGGTACCGAACGCCGGTCAACCACAACTGTAAATCAGAGAACCGGGACAAATCCCTCTGCCGGTCAGAATACCGGTACATCACGGAGGTCGCCTGCCACAGTTACTGAAAGGGCTGGTTCAAAACCTGAATCAGGTCAGAAAGCTGAAACCGGCAGGACATCCAGACAATCAACTACAGGTGTGAGATCTACAGCCCGCAGGAGCAGTGAGAGCAAAACAACCAGTAAACAAAAGAAAAGTGAAACTGCCAAAGAACCGGAAAAAAGCAATAGTTCGCGAAGAAAATAGATGAGGATACTTCATTATAGTTAAAACTGGCATCATATTCATTAATACTTTTTTTGTACTTTTAGGGTTCAGTAACCTGCAATAGATGAACCAGTCACCCGAAGAGATTGCCAGGGATAACATTGACAGGCAACTAATTGCCTGCGGCTGGAGAATTCAGAATAAAACAGAGATCAACCTGAATGCAGGAACCGGTGTTGTGGTAAGGGAATATCAGACCGACATCGGTCCTGCCGATTATCTTCTTTTTGTTGATAAAAAACCAGTTGGAGTCATCGAAGCAAAGAAAGAAGAGGAAGGCGTAAGGCTCATAACCCATGAAGAACAGTCGAGGGAGTATTCAGAAAGTAAACTTAAGTACCTGAATAATGAAGCACTCCCGTTTGTTTATGAAAGTACCGGTGAAATCACAAGGTTTACCGATTACCGCGACCCAAAGCCAAGATCCAGAGCTACATTTTCTTTTCATAAACCTGAAACTTTCCGTGACTGGCTCAAAAAGGAAAAGACACTGAGAAAAAGGTTTCACGACCTGCCGCTTCTTCCCTCTCAGGGATTAAGGGAGTGCCAGATCACAGCCATCAATAATCTTGAAAAATCTTTCAAAGAATACAGACAGAGAGCACTGATCCAGATGGCTACCGGTTCAGGGAAAACTTATGCTGCAATCACCTCAATTTACAGGCTTCTTAAGTTTGCGGATGCAAAACGTGTACTTTTTCTTGTCGATACCCGTAACCTGGGAGAACAGGCAGAGCAGGAGTTTATGGCTTACACTCCGGTTGATGATAACCGCAAGTTTACAGAACTGTATAATGTTCAGCGGCTAAGAAGCAGTTACATAGCATCCGACAGCCAGGTTTGCATCAGCACTATTCAGCGACTGTACTCTATCCTGAAAGGTGAAGAGCTTGATGAAAGCGCTGAGGAGACCAACCCTGGAGAAATCAACTGGCAAAAACGTGAACCGGTCCCTGTTGTTTATAATGCCAGGCTGCCGGTTGAGTATTTCGATTTTATCGTGATTGATGAATGTCACAGAAGCATCTATAACTTATGGAAGCAGGTTCTGGAGTACTTCGATGCTTTCCAGGTCGGGCTCACTGCTACTCCGGATAACAGGACTTTTGGTTATTTCAGACAGAATATTGTTAGTGAATATACTCACCAGCAGGCAGTTGTTGATGGTGTTAACGTGGGACACAATGTATTCCTGATAGAAACGGACATTTCAAAAAAAGGCTCAAAAATATGGAAAGGAGAATATGTTGACCACCGCGAAAAGCTATCCCGGAAAAAACGCTGGGAACAACTTGATGAGGATATTATATATTCTACGAAAAAGCTCGATGATGAAGTTGTAAATCCTGATCAGATACGGTCTGTAATCAGCTCCTTTAAAGATCACCTGCCTGAAATGTTCCCTGAAAGGTTTTCAGAATCCGGTGAGTTTGAAGTGCCCAAGACGCTGATCTTTGCAAAGACTGATTCTCACGCCGATGATATTATCCAGATTGTACGCGAGGAGTTTGCAGAAGAAAACAGATTCTGCAAAAAGCTGACATATAAAAGTGAAGAGGATCCCAAATCTGTACTGGCACAGTTCCGTAACGCATACCATCCGAGAATTGCTGTCACTGTCGATATGATTGCGACCGGAACCGATGTCAGACCCCTTGAATGTCTTCTTTTCATGCGTGACGTTAAAAGCCGCAATTATTTTGAACAGATGAAGGGCCGAGGTACCAGGACAATTTCGCTTGATGACCTGAAGAAAGTAACCCCCTCGGCAAAATTTACTAAGGATCATTTTGTGATAGTGGATGCAATAGGTGTTACAAAGAGTCTTAAAACAGACAGCAGACCCCTCGAAAAGAAACCTTCAGTACCCCTCAAAGATCTTCTTGGTGCAATTGCAGTCGGTGTGCGTGATGAAGATCTTTTTTCTTCACTGGCTAACCGCCTCATACGGCTTGAAAAGCAAATAACAGATAAGGAGAAAAGTGTTTTTACTGACAAAGCAAACGGCAAGAGTATTCCCCGGGTTGTAAAAGAGCTCCTTAATGCGTATGATGCAGATATCCTTGAAGAATTAAATAAAAAAGTTGACTCATTACTGCCAGGTGCCCCGGTTCCGGATAAAGATAGGGAATTCAACAGGTTGCATTCAGAAGTCATCGAATCCGCTGCTTCTGTTTTCACCGGCGATCTCAACATTTTTATCGAAAATGTGCGAAAAGCCCACGAACAGATCATTGACGAAATAAACCGCGACAAGGTTCTTTTCGCAGGATGGGAAAATGAGAACAAAAACAGCGCTAAGGAACTGATTGAAAGCTTCCGTATGTGGCTTGAAAATCATAAGAATGAGATTGTAGCATTACAGATTTTTTATGACCAGCCCTATCGCAGAAGAGAGATAACTTTCAGGATGATTAAAGACCTGGCGGAACATCTTATTACAGATAAGCCTGTACTTGCTCCCCTGCACATCTGGCACGCTTACAGTCAGTTGGAAAAGGTTACGGGATCACCTAAGAATGAGCTTATTGCATTGATTTCTCTAATCCGTAAATTAACCGGGGTCGATAAAGAGCTAACCAGTTTTGATAAAACTGTCGATAAGAACTTTCAGGAGTGGGTATTCAGGAAGCAGGCAGGTACTCTTAAATTCAATGATGCCCGGATGGCCTGGCTGAGAATGATAAAGGATCATATTGCCACCAGTATTCATATTGAATATGACGATCTCAACTATACTCCTTTCGATGCTCTTGGTGGAAAAGGGAAGATGTGGCAATTATTCGGAGACGAAAGTCAAAGAATAATTGAGGAACTTAATGAGGTGCTTGCTGCGTAATTTGCCCCTCCCAACCTCCCCAAATGGGGATGAGTAGAAAAATAGGTAGGAAAGTCCCCCATTTGGGGGATATAGGGGGCAAGAAAGTAGAGGAACAAAAATGATTATTAAATTTACCTTGCAGGTAAAATAAATATTTGCATTTTAACCAAGAAGGTGTATATTTGTAAAACAATTGAGATTTGAATGTTCATGTAAATGATAAAGAGTTAATTAAGCTTTACGAGACAGGGAGATCCAGAAAACTCCGGCTTCCTGAAAACGTAATTGATAAGTTCTCTGCGACAATTCAGAAGATTGAG
>DATKXL010000200.1:0-11771 GCA_035529055.1 Bacteroidales bacterium | reverse complement strand
CCGGCTGCAAAAATGGCATTGGAAAACCTGAAATTGTTACGTGACTGCGAAGTACATCTTACGCATATCCCTACCCCGGGTGATGAAGCAGGATGGCGAAAATTAAGGGTAAATCTGACATGCGATCCTGAATATTCAAGTAAAAGCCTTTTTATTATCGGATGAATGCCCCGACGCTTTGGTCAGGACCTTCCAGCAGGAGAGAAGAGGGCTCACCATAAGGTGTAGCAACATGTTTTTCCAGAGGTGATTCAAGAATCTCAGGATTCTCCAGGCCTGAGCCGCCTATAATGCCTGTCTTACTCATAATTCTTTCCTGATGAATCAAATTTATCTGAAAACATTTTTTTTATTTCTTCTTCTGCAGCCCTGCAAATACCTTTTTCAGTTATTAATCCGGTTATAAGCCTGGCCGGTGTGATATCAAAACCCCAGTTGGCAGCAGCTGCATCCTCAGGACAGATTCTTACTGATTTCAGCTGACCATCTGCCAACCCTGTTACTGAGGTTACTTCATCAGGCGAACGTTCCTCAACCGTTATCTCAGAGATTCCGTCACCTATGCTGAAATCGATGGAGGTTGAGGGGAGTGCAGTATAAAAAGGTACATTATTATCAAATGCAGCAAGCGCTTTGAGATATGTACCAATTTTATTGGCGGCATCTCCTTTGCGAGTAGTTCGGTCAGAGCCGACCAGCACTATGTCAACCATGCCTTTTTGCATCAGAAGACCACCGGTGTTATCCGGGATCAGGGTATATGGGACGCCGTGCTTCCCGAGCTCCCATGCAGTGAGCCTGGCACCCTGGTTCAGCGGACGGGTTTCATCAATCCAGACGTGCACCGGGATGCCCTTGTCATGGGCAAAATAAACAGGAGCGAGGGCAGTCCCATAATCAACACAGGCCAGCCATCCTGCATTACAATGAGTCAGGATATTTACAGTGTCTCCCTTTTTGTTTGTGCTTATATCTTCTATCAGCGCCATCCCATATTTACCGATCTGCCGGCAATTCTCCTTTTCCATTTCACAAATCTCCCTGACCGAATTTAATGCAATTTCGGAAATGGCGGGTGATGTATAATTTCCTTTAAGCTTTTCCATGACAAAATTAACTGCCCACGAAAGATTTACGGCTGTCGGGCGGCATGAAACAAGATATCGTGCTGCATTGGAGAGATGATCGGGGATATTGGTGTAAGAATTGATTTCAAGAGTTGCAAGATAGATACCGAAGGCTCCTGCCGCACCGATAAGAGGAGCACCACGGACAGTCATATCTTTAATAGAAGAATAAATATCCTCAACCGATCGGAGTTCCTTTATTTCGAAAAAGAAAGGCAGCTTCTGCTGGTCAATGACCCGCACAACCTCATGATCAGATTCATCAAGCCAGATACTCTCGTAGTGTTTCCCGTCGATTAGCATTATTGCAACCGGATATCCTGCGTATGGATAAACAATCTTTAAAATTACAAAATATAACAAATATTTTACAGGAAGATGACAACCTGGTGCTGACGTTTGTCAGTTTCAGGGAGAGATTTCGAATTATCGACCGGATTATTCGAAAATTTTGAAAGAACTTAATAATATTTTATATTTGCAAAACAGGAAGAGAAGAATCCAAAGTTCTGTTTATATGATTAACAAAGAGGAATTTAGGAAGAAAATAGTTATCTCCGCAGGGCAGATATTCAGCCGATACGGTTTCAAAAAAACCACTATGGATGAGATTGCGAAAGCCCTGAAAATGGGAAAAAGTTCTGTTTATTACTATTTTGACAGTAAGGAAGAGATCTTCGAAGCGGTGGTGCTCCATGAGGCGAATATACTTAGAAATGAGCTTACTACAGCTATTAAATCTGTCGAATCACCTATTGATAAAATGAGGAACTATATATTTGTCAGGATGAAATCGTTCGAAAAACTGGCAAATTACTATAATGCCATCTTTGATAAGAATCTGGATCATTTTGAATTTATTGAAACAATACGCGAAAAATATGACCGCGAAGAGCTGGCCATTCTTCGCCTTATTATTTATCACGGTACAAGAAAAAAAGTATTCAATGTCAGCAACAGTGAATATACGGCACTGGCCATCCAGACAACACTTAAAGGGCTCGAGGTTCCTCTGTTCTGGAAAAAGAAAGAGATGAACATTGAAGAACGGCTTAATGCCATACTCAATGTGTTGTTCTATGGAATTGTAACAAACAGGAGTTAATTCTTTATCACCAGCCGCTTATTCCTTTTAATACTCCAGTACAATCCGGCAATACCTAATAAAATAAACGGAATACTCAGCCACTGTCCCATATTCAGTTTCATTGCAGCTTCAAATCCTACCTGATCCTCTTTCAGAAACTCAATAAAGAAGCGGGAAACAAAGATAAGTATCATCGCCAGGCTTATCGGCAATCCCTGGATATGACTCCCTTTATTCTTCCAGTAAATAGTAAAGAGCAAAACAAAAATAAACAGATATGAAAGTCCCTCATATATCTGGGTGGGGTGCTTGGGCACGGTCTCACCGTTTCTTAAAAAAACAAATCCCCAGGGGAGTGTTGTTTCAACACCGTAAATTTCTGAATTCATCAGGTTGCCTGTTCTGATGAAAAAGCCCGACAGGGCAACTACTATTGCTATCCTGTCAATGACCCATGTATATTCTTTTTTCTCTTTCCTGGTGAAGAGCCAGATAGCAATCAGGATACCTATAGCTGCACCATGGCTTGCAAGTCCGCCATGCCATATCATAATAATCTCCAGAGGGTTACTCAGGTAATAGCCTGGTTCATAAAAAAGGCAATGTCCGAGCCGGGCACCCAGAATAACCCCTACAGCCATGTAAATAGTAAGGCGATCAAGCACTTCAGTGCCAAGCTTTTCATTGTTGAAGATTTTCTGCATGATTATATAACCAAACAGAAAAGAGGAGGCAAACAGAAGTCCGTACCATCTTACTGCAAAAGAGCCAATCCTGAAAATTTCAGGATTTACATCCCATGGAACAAAAAGTAAATGCATAATTAGCTTTTTAAGATAATCATCAAAGGTAAAAAATAATTAAGCATTTAACCAGGCTGGTTTTTTGCTTAAGCCTTATGGTTCACTATCAAAAAGTATCTTTAAAAAATGTAAGTTTGCATTTATTAAAAAAGAGTTGATGTACAGGATAATGATTAAGAAAGTTTTATCTGTTATGGCAGTCACTGTTTTTGTTCTTGGCTGTGCTAAAATCAGCTCCCCGACAGGTGGGCCAAGGGACAAAGAGCCTCCTGTCATCATTAAAAGCACGCCACTTCCCCAAACAAGGAACTTCAAAGGAAAAGAGATTATCATATCCTTTAACGAATATGTTGTACTCGATAAAATAAATGAAAAATTCATGGTTTCGCCCCCGATGAAAACCAAGCCCGGAATTTTTATCCGGCGTAAGAATATTCATGTTGAATTTGATGATGAATTAAGAGACAGTACAACTTACACCTTTTATTTTCAGGATGCTATAAGGGACCTGAATGAAGGGAATCCTATTAACAATTACCAGTTTGTTTTCTCCACCGGGCCTGTTATTGACTCACTTTCAGTTACAGGGAATGTTTATAATGCGTTTAATCTTGAAGTGCCTGAAAACACTCTCGTTCTGCTATACGGACAAATGGCCGATTCGTCTGTAAAAAAGCAGCTGCCCGATTACATTACCAGGATCGAGAAAAACGGAGAATTCAGAATTGATAATGTCCGCGAAGGGAAATACAGGCTTTATGCATTGAAAGATCTGGATAACAGCAAAAATTACAATCTCAGGGAGGAGGAGTTTGCCTTCAGCACTGAACCTATGGAAATAAATTCTGCAAAAAATTACCTTCCTGTAAAAAAAGACACAGTGCCGGTAAAGGCTGCAGATGGCAAGGTTACGTTGAGGCCTCCTGTTGAAGGGGAGTATAATTTAATCTTATTCCCTCCGGAGAAAAAATCCCGTTACCTTACCTCATCTGACCGCAAAATGCCCTACCAGTTGATTTATACCCTCTCTATTCCTCCCGACAGCCTGAAATTTGATTTTAACATTCCGGGAGCTGGTAATGATGCATATTTTATTGAAAAAAGCCGAAACAAAGATACTATAATGGTCTGGCTGACTGACAGTACTCTATACTCTCAGTCGCAGATCGAGACAATAATAAACTATCCGTTTACCGATTCACTGGGAATGCAGATCTATAAACAAGATACAATACTGATGCGTTTTCTGGCTCCCCGTGCCACAAAAGCTAAAGTCAAACGGATTCCTTACAGGGTAAATTCAGGGCTTACATCTGGTCAGTACGGACCCTTTAAAGAGATCATACTCACGGGCACTACTCCATTCCTTCAGCCGGACACCTCCAGGATAAGATTGTATGAAATATTAAAAGAACAAAGGACAGCTGTACCTGTCAGTTTAATAAAAGATTCTGCTAACTCATGCCGGTATATTATGAATGCGGATTTGCAGCAGGGTAAAAGTTACCTTTTCATTACTGAGATAGCAGCCTTTAAAAGCATCTATGGTGAATATTCCGATTCGACGGGAATCAAATTCTCCGTCCGGTCACCTGATTCGTACGGTAAGCTGATTTTAAATATTTCTAACTATGAAGGAGACAGGATCATCCATCTGCTCAATAACTCAGAGAAGCTTGTGAAAGAGGTTCACATGAAAAAAGACGGCACACTCGAATTT
This sequence comes from Bacteroidales bacterium, assembly GCA_035529055.1. Classification (GTDB taxonomy): domain Bacteria; phylum Bacteroidota; class Bacteroidia; order Bacteroidales; family VadinHA17; genus LD21. Next base: position 7,034 of record DATKXL010000200.1, on the reverse strand, counting down.
CCGCTTCTTGAAAAAGGATTTTACAGGTGCAGGGTCATTTATGACCTTAACGGTGACGGAAAATGGACGACCGGCGATTTTGATACCGGAAGGCAGCCGGAGCCTGTTTCATACTATCCTGGCGAGTTGGAAGTTAAAATTCTGTGGGAGATAACAGAACCATGGGATATCGGATCATTTAATGTAAAAGACTATAAGCTCAGGAGCGGTCAAAAGGCTGTCCGGTAAGGAAGCAACATGGTTCAGGGATTGGTTGGTTAAATAATTATTGTATTTTTGATACTTCAGGTTTCGTCAGCCTGGAAAAAATAACAGGAAGATGAAAAATATGCCCTTAAAAATCCGGGCAGAGAGTAATAATAAATAATATATTAATAATTAAAAACTTACAAAAATGAAAAAAGTAGTTATCGGTGTTGATATTGGCGGAACAAACACAGTATTCGGTCTGGTTGATAAAACAGGCAAAGTATTAGCTGAGGGCCATCTCAAAACAACTGATTATCCTATAGTTAAGGATTTTGTCAAAGCATTGGTTTCCGGTATCAGAAAACTGATGTCAGGCAAAAAAGATATTGAACTGGCAGGTGTAGGAATCGGAGCACCTGATGCAAATTTCCACAGAGGAACAATTGAACATGCGCCCAATCTTGCCTGGAAAGGAATAGTTCCCCTTGCCGATCTCATAAAAAAGGAGATCAAGGTGCCGGTAGTTCTGACCAATGATGCAAATGCTGCAGCAATGGGAGAAATGGTCTTTGGCGGAGCAAAGAATATGAAGGATTTTATTGTCCTGACGCTTGGAACCGGTCTTGGCAGCGGGATAGTTGTTGACGGGAAAATGGTTTATGGACACACAGGTTTTGCCGGAGAAGTCGGACACATGACAGTTGTCCCGGGAGGAAGAGTCTGCGGTTGTGGCCGGCAGGGTTGTCTTGAGACCTATGCTTCTGCTTCGGGCCTGGTGAAGACCGTTTCACTAATGATCAGCGAGATGAGGGAAGATAGTATTTTAAGGGACATACCGCCTTCAAAGCTTACATCAAAGCAAATAGCTGAGGCTGCAGCAAAAAAAGATCCTGTTGCAGTTAAGGCTATGGAATATACCGCTGAAAAACTGGGATTCGGGATAGTCAATTCAATAGTATTTACCAGCCCCGAGGCTATATTTTTGTTTGGCGGGCTTGCACAGGCAGGAGAAATTATTTTTGCACCGGTAAGGAAATATCTGGCAAAGAACAATTATGTTCTGTTTAAGAATACTGTTAAAATACTTCCATCAGGTATTTCAGAAAGTAACGGTGCCGTTCTTGGATCTGCTGCTCTTATTCTGAATGAACTATCCTTATAGGTTTCTGAGAAATGTTGATTGTTAAGTAGAGACGTCGTTCTATTTTTGGGTCGATATACTCTTAAGTAACACAAACCGGCCGATGAAAACTCTGGAAGTTAATGAGCTTAAGTTCAAGGAAAAATACCCAGCCCTGGATGAAATATCAAAAAAGCTTGATAATCTGAATATCAGAAATCCGATTGAAGAGGTAAACTGGGAAAACTTTGACTATAAGCCAGAGGTGACATTTTCATTAGGTTATACCGAAAATGAAATACTTCTGAAATACTATGTAACAGAGTATTATTTCAAGGCAGAAAAAACAGAATCCAATCAGATGGTGTGTGAAGATTCATGCGTTGAATTTTTTATTTCACCTGCTGATGACGGGATATATTATAACCTCGAGTTCAACGGAATCGGCACCTGCCTTATGGGAACGGGAACAGCAAGGGAAAACATCACCAGGGCTGATCCTGAAATCATTTCCAGGATCAGGCGGAAGACATCGGCAGGGAAAGAAACTGTCAAAGAAAGAAATGGTGAATTCTCCTGGACAATTACAATGGCAATTCCGTTAAATATTTTTTTTCAACATGAAATAAAAGAGCTGAAAGGAAAAGTATTCAGGGCTAATTTTTATAAATGCGGCGACAACCTTTCTGTTCCGCATTATGTAACATGGAATCCTGTAAGAACAGAGAGGCCCGATTATCACCAGCCAAAATATTTTGGATTGCTGAAATTTCTATGATTTATCCATTGGTCCACACCATCTGAATAATATGTTTTGAATAATTATCATAAGAATATACATGAAACATACATTTAATAAGGTCGCGTTATCTTTTAATGCACACCCCGATGATGCAGAAGCCTGGAATGCAGGTGTCCTGAAGCTTTTAAAGGATAAAGGTTATAAGATAGTGATTGCTACCATGACAGGCGGAGATCTGGGTGGGTGTAACATGGATATGGAAGAGACCGCCAGGGTTCGGTATGAAGAGGCTAAAAAAGCTGCCGCTGTACTGGATGCGGAGTATTACACACTTGGCGGGACCGACGGTTTACTTTTCGATACCAAAGGGTTACGGTTAAAGGCAATATCACTTATCAGGAAAGTAAGGGCAGGGATTATTTTTACGCATCTTTCTACTGATTACCATTCCGATCACAGGACCACTGCAAACATTGTCGAGGCTGCTGCAATGGTATCATCCCTTGGTACGGTCCCTGTGAAAGAGAAGCCTGTTAGAATAACACCCCTTCTCTATCACACTTCACCTCTTACGTTGACTGATCCATTGGGATCACAAATAGTTCCGCCCCATTTTTATGTTGATGTAACTTCAGTCATTGAGACGAAGAAGAAGATGCTTGGATACCATATTTCACAGATTGACCTTATGAAACACATGCATAAGATGGACGATTTCTTTGAATTTGTTCTTGAGGGTAATCGTAATTATGGCAGGATGGCCGGAGTGGATTTTGCTGAGGTTTACTGGCAGCATCTTGGAGGGGGCTTTCAGAAAAATCCCCAGGTTCAGGAAGATCTGTCGGAATTTCTTGTAAACAAAAAATAAAATCATACAAAATGGCATATAAACAAGTTGTAGTAGGAATCGATATCGGTGGCACCAATACTGTTTTTGGGTTTATTGACCGGGAAGGAAATATTCTTGCTGAGGACAAGATAAAGACCACCCATTATGACGAAATTGAGGTTTATGTAGCCGCCCTTTATGAAAAAATAATGGTTGCACGGCAGAAGATTGAAAATGACATTGAAATAGTTGGTTTTGGCATAGGTGCCCCGATGGGTAATATAAACAAAGGAACCATTGAGCATGCCGCAGGTCTGCCCTGGAAAGGAATAGTACCTCTGGCCGAGATCTTTAACAGGCATACCGATCTGCCGGTTATAGTAACAAATGATGCAAATGCAGCTGCTGTAGGAGAGATGATCTATGGCGGAGCCAAAGAGATGAAGAATTTTGTGGTCATCACCCTGGGAACAGGTCTCGGAAGCGGTTTTGTTATTGACGGCAAACTAGTATATGGTCACGATGGATTTGCAGGAGAATTAGGGCATACCGCCATCCGTCCGGGGCCCTCCAACCGTGAATGTGGATGCGGAAGAAAAGGGTGCCTCGAGACCTATGTGTCGGCGACAGGTCTGAAAAGAACTCTGCTAAAAATCATGGCCGACAGCACTGAGCCAAGTGAATTAAGGAAATACAGTTTTGAGGAGCTTGACGCTGAATTAATTCACGAAGCTGCTAAGAGAGGAGATTATATCGCCAAGAGAGCTTTTGAACATACAGGCAGAATGCTTGGATTTAAACTGGCAGATGTTGTAGCTCATACAAACCCCGAGGCTATTTTCCTTTTTGGAGGCCTCGCCCTGGCAAAGGATCTTATCTTCGAGCCTGCCAAAGAATATATGGAAGAAAACCTTCTGCATATCTACAAGGACAAAGTAAAATTGCTACCTTCAGAACTCAGCACACAAAACGCTGCCGTCCTGGGTGCCAGTTCATTAATCTGGTCTATAAAAGAAACATGATACGGAAATTAATACCAGCTGATATGGCAAACTTCAGCGAAATACTCAATTATATTCTTGGGGCGGTCTTTATTATCCTTATTTTTTCGATTGCCTATGCTTACCTGAAGCCTCATCAACTGCATAAAAGAAGGCTTGCATCCACACTCATGCTTAAAGGAAGCTATCTTTTGTATTTACTGATTCTTCTTATCATAGTTTATTTTTCAGCACTTGTAAAAGGGGGCCTGGAAAAAGTATTCTACGGAATTGAGTTTTTTGCTTTTCTTATTGTTCTCTTTGTTCCGACAATTGGCGTATTTGCCCGTAAAATGGGTCAATTCAACAGAAAGAGAGACGGATACAATTACTTCCTTACCGTAGTAAATTTACTGTCGATAATTGCCATTTTAATGATGTATTTTATTTAAACAGAATATCATATAAGCCTAAAAAGGAGTCAAAACACCTTCAGTTATAGTTCATATCGTAACTTTGCTATAAACAATTAAAAACCCGCACTTATGATTAAAGAACGTTTAATCGGTTATATTGAACAGAGCATCAGCCAGAACTGGGATATTGAAGCTTTGTCAAATTACACTGAGAAGGGATATTCCTACAAGGAGATTGCAGCGAAGATCCTGAAAATTCACATTCTGTTTAAAGAAACAGGAATCAAGGAGGGGGATAAAATTGCTCTGGTCGGACGAAATTCGGCCAACTGGTGCGTCATATACCTGGCAACTGTTACATATGGTGCAGTAATTGTTCCAATTCTGCCGGATTTCAAACCGGATGAACTTATAAACATCATAAACCATTCTGATTCCAAAATACTTTTTGTTGATGATAAAATCTACGAGACACTTGATTTATCAAAAATGCCCGCAATAACAGGGGTCATTTCACTTGAAGATTACAGCATGGTCACTTCGGAAAATGCTGTGATAAATAAGGTCTTTGCAGGTCTGGAGGAAAAATATTCGAAAGCTTATCCTGAACTTAGAAAAGAGGACATTAAATTTTCAGATATAACGAATGATAATCTGGCTGTTATAAGCTACACTTCAGGAACAACAGGGTTTTCAAAAGGAGTCATGATCACACATAACAGTCTGGCAGCCAACGTAAGGTTTGCTCAAAACCACATGCCGTTAAAGCCGGGCGATCCTTTGGTTTCGTTTCTTCCGCTTGCTCATACATACGGATGTGCGTTCGAGTTTCTCTTTCCGTTCACTATTGGTTGTCATATCACCATATTATCAAAAACTCCGTCACCTCAGATAATTATCCAGGCATTCAAAGAGATAAAGCCAATGCTTATATTATCGGTGCCTCTGGTAATTGAAAAAATCTTCAAAAAACAATTATTGCCAATTATAAGTAAACCTCATATGAAAGTACTGCTGGCTATCCCCGGCATTAATAATATACTTCATAACAAGATCAGGCAGAAGCTGGTTGAGACCTTTGGCGGGCGATTTCATGAGATTGTTATCGGAGGGGCAGCATTTAATGCAGATGCTGAAAAGTTCTTCAGGACGATCGGCTTCAGATTCACTGTTGGTTACGGCATGACGGAGTGCGGACCTCTTATCAGCTATGCCTCATGGGATACTACCAAGCTTGGCGCCTCAGGCCGGCCGGTCGATACCCTTGAAATCACAATTGATTCCCCCGATCCTCAGAACCAGGTTGGTGAGATAATCCTGCGGGGTGAAAATGTCATGACCGGATATTATAAGAATGAGAAGGCCACAAAAGAGATGATTGACGAAAAGGGCTGGATGCATACAGGCGACCTGGGAGTGATGGATAAGGATGGGAATATTTTTATCAAGGGAAGAAGCAAAAGTATGATACTCGGACCATCGGGAAAGAATATCTATCCTGAAGAGATTGAATCTGTCATCAATAATATGAACTATATTGTTGAATCATTGGTCGTCTCAGAAGATAATAAGTTAATAGGGCTGATCTATCCCGATTATGAAATGATGAAGCGAGACAATATCTCTGATGATCAGCTTGGAAATATTCTTGAGGATGCCAGGAAAGCGACAAATGAGCGATTACCTGATTTTATGTCTGTAAGTAAATTCAGAGTTCACCCCGAGGAGTTTGCAAAAACGCCGAAGAGAAGCATAAAAAGGTTTTTATATACTAAAGAATAAGCACCCCCCAACCCCCCCGGGAGGGGGCTAAAACTCAATCTTATACAAATATCTATCTATTAGCAGTGAATTAGCCCCCCGTTAAGGGGAGATGGGGGGTGCTACTAACCAATACCTACTTAATGAATTTGTACGCAATTATTGTAGCAGCAGGCACCGGGAAACGAATGGGAACAGATATACCCAAACAATTCCTTGAGATTGCCGGGAAACCTGTGCTGATGCATACCATTGAAAGATTCCGGCTATTTGATAAATCTGTAAAAATCATTGCTGTGTTACCGGCGGATCAGCTCAGTTACTGGGAGGAACTTAAGGCTGAATATTCATTTGATATTCCTCACAAAGTCGTAAAAGGCGGGAATTCCAGATTTTTATCTGTTAAAAACGGGTTGATGTATGTGGAGATACCCGGCCTGGTTGCAATTCACGATGGAGTGAGGCCTTTCGTAAGGATCGGGACAATAAAACGTTGCTTTGAGGCTGCTGAAAAACACGGTAATGCCATTCCGGTAATTCCCTCTGCTGACTCGCTCAGGGTCATAACAGACAAGGGCAGTATCCCTGTTGACCGGCACAATATAAGACAGGTACAAACACCTCAGGTTTTTGATGCAGAGCTCATAAAAAAAGCCTTTCTCCAGGAATATGATCCTTCCTTTACTGATGATGCAACGGTCCTTGAAAAAACAGGGGAAGTGATCCATCTTGTTGAAGGCAACGTGGAAAATATAAAAATTACAAAACCCGAAGACCTTCTTGTTTCTGAAGCTCTTTTTAGTAGCATCCTGTAACGTTTCACTGTATTTTGTATCTTGCACCTGATATCAAAATACAAAGAAATGAAAATCAGGATCTTCTTTTTTATTACTGTATTATACCTTTTCGCAGGATGTGCGGATGTTGCCAAATTACTTCAGACAACTACCAATCTTCCTCTCACGGAAGAAGAAGTGATCAGCGGACTAAAGGAGGC
>DATKXL010000199.1:0-2210 GCA_035529055.1 Bacteroidales bacterium | reverse complement strand
TTTTGGTTTCTTGTTGTTTTTCAAATTAAAGACTGACAGAAATTAAAGATGTTGCATCTTACCCTGAAGATTTTAATGCCATTTGAATATTTTAAGTCCGGCCGCAAAGAATATCACTCCGGTTGCAATGAGTATTAATATGGGCACCGCTGCCTCTTTATAACCCGCCCCTTCGTTGAATATGCTTCTGATGCCATCTGTAAGCACTGTGAGAGGAAGCACCTGAATTACTTTAATACTCCAGTCGGGGAAATTATGATAACTGAAGAAAATCCCCGAAAGTATCATTAATGGAAAAACTACGGCATTAATAAGTCCGTTACCAACCTCGGTGTTGGATGTATGTGATGAAACAAATATTGCAATACCGGCAAATGCGATGTTCCCTGCAAGGAAAACCAGGATGAGAGCTGAGATGTCTCCCTGAATGGTCATTTTGAAAACAAGAACAGCAAAGACAAAAAGAATAATCGATTCAATAAAGTTCATACCTATTCTCACAGTTATCAGTGCTACCAGGAAATGAGATTTTCTCATGGGCGTTGCCACAAGACGACGCAAAAGTTTCTTTGAACGTTTCTCTATAAGTCCGTAACTGATACCCCACATGCACGACATCATAATTCCCATTGTAATAAGTCCGGGTATAAGAAAATCAATATAACGCGTTCCCGTAACAGTCAGAGGCTTAATATTCTGGTTGCTCTCCGAAGGCATTACTTTTCCCTCACCGATTATGTTATTCAGTTTAATATAAGTAAGCTGTGCATCGGAATTCAGCGGATCAAAATGATACTCTGTTTCACCGTCATTTTCAAAAACAATAAGATTTATAGTTCCTCTTTTAAGATACATCATTGCCTGCGACCAGTCCATCTCATAAAAGTAGAAAATTGAATTCCCCAGTTTGTCATCCCTGAGAACAAGTTCCCATTGATATTCTTTATTTTCCGTGTCACTTGTTTTCCTGCTGTTTAAAAGGAGGAAGTCAATCAGAACAGATGGCCGGTCAAAATCATATGATGTGATTTCTGCAGATTTGATGATCGCAACTTTTCGCACCACATCAGCCTTTTTGGTAAATGCAAGGCCAAGACCCAGTGACATCAGGATAGGAAACAGGATACCCCAGAAGAGAACTCCCGGTTCACGGATGATCTCTCTGAAAAGAGCTACTGTCAGTTGCCACAACTGATTATATTTTATCCACTTATTCATTGATTTTCCGCCCTGTTAAGTCAACAAACAGATCATCAAGAGTTTTGCGTCTGCACTCCATATGTTTCAGGCTTATATTCCTGGATTTAAGAAATAACAGGAATTCCGGGAGATCTGTTTCAAAATTAGCCAGAGTCACAGATCCTCTTTCCCGAGTTCCTTCAGTATGGATCCTGAAAGGAAGCCCTTCTGAAAGTATGGTTTCAGGTAATGGGCCACCTTCAGAAGTTATTTCAACAACCTTTTCATCCGACTCTTCCTCCAGAAGCTGATGCCTTGTTCCCTCTTTCAGGATAACCCCTTTATCCAAAATGACGATATAGTCACAGAGATTTTCGGCCTCTTCCATGTAGTGTGTTGTAAGGATCATTGTGGTGGCCGATTTCTCCTTCAGCTTCATAAGTATTTCCCAGATTTCCCGGCGCGCATTGGGATCAAGTCCTGTTGTGGGTTCATCAAGGAGAAGGATTGACGGATGATTAATAAGGGCAATACCCATAGCAAGCCGCTGCCGCTGTCCTCCTGAAAGATTAACAACATATGCTTTTCTTTTTTCTTCAAGACCCACCAGGTCAATTATTTCATTGACTCTCTCTTTCCCGAGTCCGAAGAAGCCGGCAAAAAGCTGCAACGTCTCAGATGCTCTTAGTTTATCAATGAACCGTGTCTCCTGAAGAGAGATCCCAAGGATCCTGTGAAGTTCATCCTCATTACCTTTCCAGCTCTTTCCCATTATTAGAATCTCACCTTTGTCGGGCTTTTGAATACCTTCAATCATTTCCACAAGTGTTGTTTTTCCTGCTCCGTTTGGTCCGAGCAGTGCAACAAATTGACCTTTAGGAATTTTCAGATCAATACCTTTTACAGCCTCAACCTTTTTAAAAGATTTCCAGACTCCTTTGACCTCTATGACATAATTACCGGTAATCAGGGGAACAGGTTTTTAAATTAATTAACGTCAGGCAGGATAATTAGTTTATTCTGATTAGTCA
>DATKXL010000198.1:0-32652 GCA_035529055.1 Bacteroidales bacterium | reverse complement strand
AATCAGCATATCTGCCCTGCTACTTATAAGGATTGAGGGTTCAAGCTTATCTTTCCAGTAATCATAATGTGCCAGTCGGCGCATCGAAGCTTCGATCCCTCCGATCACCACAGGGACATCCGGGAAAATTTCTTTCAGAATATGTGTGTAAACGATTGTCGGATAGTCAGGTCTGAAGCTGGCTTTCGCTCCCGGAGTATAAGCGTCATCTGATCGCAGACGGCGTGCCGCTGTATAGTGATTGACCATCGAATCCATATTCCCGGCTGTGACACCAAAGAAATATTTTGGTCTTCCAAGCTTTTTGAAATCCCTCAGGTCATCCTTCCAGTTTGGCTGAGGTATGACAGCAACGCGCAATCCTTCATCTTCAATCACTCTTCCTATGACAGCAGTACCAAATGAAGGATGGTCAATATAAGCATCGCCGCTGAAGATGATCACATCGGGCTGATCCCACTCAAGGGTTTCAATCTCTTTCTTTGTAGTCGGAAGCCATCTTTTATTTAAAACTGTTTGATTTTTCACTTTGTAAAATTACTTAAATTTAGTATCTTGCTTATTAATGTGGCAATTATCCGCTGGTTCAAATTGCCTGCAATTATTACTTCAAAGCAAAATGGCATCATGAGATTGTCACTGAAAGAAATCCTGAGAATCTTCGTCTTATGGATTTTCCTCTTCCGGATTTTTCCGATAGTTTATTCCCAGACTTTATCTGAAAGGCCAAAATCAGGTCTTGTTTTAAGCGGTGGAGGTTCTCATGGGATGGCACATGTAGGAGTATTGAAGGTAATGGAGGAAGCCGGGTTAAGACCGGATTATATTACCGGTGTCAGTATGGGAAGCATTGTTGGTGGTATGTATGCCATCGGTTATACTGCTGACAGCCTGCACAAAATTCTGAAAGCCATGAACTGGGATCTTAGTCTTTCCAATAATATCCCGGAAAACAAAGTTGTTTTTCATGAGAAAGAGCATTTCAACAACAGTGTATTATCGCTGCCTGTCACAGCGAAAAAAATCAAACTGCCTTCCGGACTGATCAACGGACAGCAAATTGAAAGCATGCTTAGTTTTTACGCCTGGCCTGCTGCGGATATAAATGACTTTTCAAGACTCCCCATTCCTTTCATGTGTCTGGGAACAGATATTTTAACAGGCAGAAAAGTTGAACTCAAAACCGGCTACCTTCCTGACGCCATGAGAGCAAGCATAGCCGTACCCACAATCTTTACACCCATAAAGATTGACACTGCAATCCTTATTGACGGCGGAGCGGTCAGGAACTTCGCTGCAGAAGAAGTAATAGCTATGGGTGCTGATGTTGTCATTGGTTCATATGTCGGTTTCCAGGTTTATACTGAGGAGCAGCTGCAATCAATGCCAGGAATTATTAAACAGATAGGATTTATGAGCAGTCTTCATGACTATAATGGGCAGAAAAAACTCGTCGATCTGCTTATTGAGCCACGACTGAAAGGTATCCCATCCACTGTTTTTACAAATGTGGATACAATAGTGAATATAGGTTACAGGTCAGCCCTGCCATTCAAAGATAAATTCAGAAAACTGGCAGATTCATTGAACGCTTTCGGACCACAAAAACCAATTGAAAATATCCTTGACAAACAGATATATTCCATTGACAAGATAGAAGTAACGGGCAATAACACAATTTCTGACGAACAGATACTTGGAGTTCTGGAAATTGAACCCGGAGAAAAAATTGATAAACATCTGATAAGTGAAAAAATTGAACTTCTATATGGCAAAATCTGGTTTGAGAAAGTAAAATACCGTATTGTTCCAGGGAATGATTCTCTCATACTGGTAATCGACTGCATTGAAAAACCAGGTGCAATGCTACATGGTTCAGTGCATTACGATAATTATATCCGGTCAGGGATTGTATTCAGGATCACAGCTAATAACCTTTTAACAACCAGGTCGCTGATTGATTTTGATTCATTTCTGGGTCAGTTCTACAGATTCAGATTTCGTTATACACAATTTATTGACAGGAATGAACGATTTGGATTAACTGCCGATTTTTATGCTGACAACACCCGTATTCCTTTAATTAACCTGAGAGGAGAGACGGGTGCATTCTTTAATCACAACAATTATGCCGGGCTGACAATCAGTAAAGGTCTGGGACTTAATAGCATGATGAAGATCTCGCTTAATATGGAAAGTGTGAGTATGATTCCTGATTTTGTTTCCTCAAGCAATTTAAGAAGGCTCACATATAATTACTCTTCTGCAACATATGGTTACCTTGTGAACACCCTTGATAATAAGCATTTCCCTGATCAGGGAATGATGCTTCAGATAACCATGGGAACGACAAAACTTAAATCCGGTATCAATAAAAGCGGCACATTTAAACTGACTTATGATGAAAATATTCCAGGTGAATTTTCATTTGAAAGGTATTTCACATTTTCCGGAAATATAAAACATTATTTTTCCTCAGGTAATAAATTTACAATAGGTCTTACAGGCAATGCACTTTACATTCCGGAATCACAGTCGGATTCTACGGCGGGTAATTATTTTTTCCTCGGCGGACAGGAATCACTTAATAAGAGATCAATTCCAATGACAGGGTTTCATGCCAATGAAATTCCGGTAAGAAAAGCCCTGTTGATCGGAACAGATATCGACTTTGAGATTTCTGATAATATTCACCTTGGTTTTATAGCAAATATTGCTGCTGCTCAGGAGAGTGGAATGAACGCCGATCCTTCATTATTTGCCGGATTTGGTCTTGGCGCTGGCTATATGTCAGTGATAGGTCCTTTGAAGGTTGGTATAATGTATGGAATGAGTAACAGGGAACAATACTTCAAGGGGATAAAAAGCTATATAAGTATCGGCTACAGGTTTTGATGATCTGTCAGAACTGGAACGGCCTGATTGTTGAAGATGTATAAACATATGAGTTTAATCTTTTTGTTGTCAGGAATCAATAGTGGAAAGGGTCTCTGATGGATATTGTAAAAATAATACAGCAGCACAAACGGCTCTGCCGGTTTGTTTCAGAAAAGAAAATAAAGCAAAGCCTTGATATTCTTGATGATATGATTAGCATATCATCTCTGGGGGATCTTCGTGACGAATATAACAATATTGTCGTAACCTACAGGAACATGCTCAGTTATACCATAGATGGGATCAATGATCCTGAACGTAACAAGGTATATCTGAAGCTTAATCAGTCAATTCTTGGTCTCAGCGACCGGGTCAGACAGGACATATTGTCACATTATTCGGGCTGGCATTCATACTGGGTAAAACAACAGGCGGAAAAAGAGCAGAAGCTTACGGGCAGATCAATTGTTGAAACTGTTGATGATCTGATGTTTAAATCAGAGCTGGATGAATGGTTAAGGTTGAGTAATGAGATAAATCCCGACCCTGAGTCAGAGATATCAAAAAAACATAAACATCTTATTAAAAATATTTTCAATCACTTATGGCTTACCGATTATTATGGTGAGGCTGAAAGCAGTCTGATAAGTATAATAATAAGATCAGATAAATTCAATTGGTATGAGACCAGCCTTTTTATCAGCGCTATTACTCTAAGCTCATTGAGGACATGGCAGATTGAAAAGCTTCTTCATCTGATGGATATTTATGAAGCCGGTGAGGATCAGGTGATGGCAAGAGCGCTTTCAGGACTCATTCTGAATCTGCATTACTATAATGGAAGGATCCTGCTTTATCCTGATCTAACAAAAAGGTTCAGGAAAATGACTGCAGAACAGAGTTTCAGGGAACATTGCAGAATAATTGTTCTGCAGACCATTCGATCGCGGGAAACTGAAGACCTGAGTAAGAAGCTCCGGGATGAGATCCTCCCTAAGGTGGCAAAGCTGAAACCCATAATAGAGGAGAAGCTTGATCTTGATAATATACTTCCAAAAGATAAAAGTGATGAAAAGAACCCCGACTGGTCGGAGATGTTCAGTGATTCGGAAGAGATTTTTAAAACAATGGAAGAGCTGACAAAGCTTCAGATGGAGGGAGCGGATGTCTATATGTCAGCTTTTGCCAACCTGAAGCATTTTGATTTCTTTAAGGACTTTCAGAACTGGTTTGTTCCTTTTCATCCCGACCATGAGGTTGTCAACGAGATTTTCAAGGATGAGATACTCGGACCCGGGACAAATGAGCTGGCAGAAGCACTTTACAAAACTCCTTTCATATGTAATTCCGACAAGTATTCGCTTCTGCTTAACCTGAAGTATCTGCCCGCTTCGCAGAAGAGCATGATGCTTAAAGTATTCAGGATGGAGCTTGAGGGACTTCAGCAATTCAATGAGGATGAAGCTTCTACTGATCCATACAGGAATTTCAGGACTTATGTTACCCAGTATCTTCAGGATGTCTATAGATTTTTTAAGCTCTCACCCTATAAAAGAGAATTTGAAGATCTGTTCGTTGGCAGACTGGATATCTATAACTCGGAATTCTTCAAAATGACATGTAATTCATCGGAAGCAGAGGCAGGTTTGGCTGATTATTTTTTCAGCAAGAACTTCTATGATGATGCTCTTACCCTCTTCGTTAAACAGCTTAATGAGAGACCTTCCGATGCACAGCTTTATGAAAAGATTGGCTATTGCTGCCAGCAGCAGGCAAGTTATGAAGATGCTCTGAAGTACTACAGGAAGGCGGAGCTGATAGACCGAAAAGTATGGACAATAAAGAAAATCGGATTATGTCTTCGCCGGCTCGGCAGGAATGAGGAGGCTCTGGAATTCTATCTCCAGGCATATGAGATGGACCCGGAAAATATTCATACGGTAATTATGACCGCTCACTGCTATCTCGACCTCAGGAATTATGAATCAGCTTTACAGTATTATTTCAGGGTTGAGTATCGGGAACCAGGAAATATAAAAATTTTAAGACCTATCGCTTACTGCTATTTTGCTCTTGGAAGATTTGATGACTCGGAAAAGTACTATGAAAGGCTGTCTAAAGGGGAGATCAATCCGCATGATTTGATAAATATGGGTCATCTTGCTCTTTGCAGGGGGAAAAAGAAGGAAGCCATTGATTTTTACCGGCGAAGCATTATCAGCGGAGGGCTGGCTAAAAATGAATTCATGACTATTTTTGCCGAGGATCAGTCACTGCTTATCGCTCTTGGTGCAAACCCGGATGATCTGCCAATTCTCCTTGATTATCTGCTATTTACTATTGATTGACCTTGTGGTATCGGGCCTTCGGAATTCTGGTGGAGGGCCCTCAGGTCTCCTTCTCCTGTCAGGGTTCCCTCCCCTGTCATTCTGAAAATTAAGCGTGTCATTGCGGCGGTTTCTTCTGTCATGCCTGATAATCTCCTCACGCTTTTCATCCATCTCTTTTAATCTGGCAATTTGTTCCTTTGTAAGGTTTGCATCTAGTTCTTTTCTGAGAGCTTTCATGTTTGCATCAAGATCTTTCCTGAAGTTTGTCTGAAGTTCACTGTTGATCTTTGCATATTTATTCAGCACGATCTCGATTTTGGCTTTTTGCTTTTCATCAGGCTGAATGGTTCTGTAGAATCCCTCCCTGAACCGTTCTTCAGAAAAATAAAGACGTACCGGCTTAAGTTTGTGAAGCCTCAACTGTGCTGATGTCAGCATGCCGAGTACAAATCCTATGATAAGTGTGGCAATAACAAGTAATACTGGTTTAGCTTTCATAAAAAATTAATTTCCCGTTAAAAGATAAATAATGCTTTCATCATAGCTGTCGCTCATACCAAGGAATGAGTTAAAAGAAAATGAACCCTCCATCAAGAATATAGAAATGAGTAAAATGACTATGGCTGCCACTCCTGTCAGGGCAATCCGGTAGAAAGCAGAGTTCAGATTTCTCAGGAACTCTAATTCTTTCGACGCTGCGGATCCTGAGGTGTATAATCTCTCAAGGATCTTGTCGGTGAAACCTTTGCTGAAACTGAAAACGGCTCCCTCCTCTTCCAGTCTCCGGGCAGCCTCACCAGCATCAGCGTTTTCATCAAGTGATCTGATTAATAATTCTTTAATCTCTTCAGCTTTCATGATTATTATAATTTTTCCAAAATACCTTTAAGTTGTGCCTGAGCTCTTGATAACCTGGAAAGTACTGTTCCCAGAGGCAGATTCAGAATCTCAGCAGTCTCCTTCGTGGAATAGCCCTGCAACATTCTCATAGTTACTATAATCCTGAATTTTGTATCCATACTTATCAATGCTTTATTAACCAGTTCTGCTGCATCTTTTCTTTCTTCATTATCATGATCAGGAACGTCAAATTCATACATTTCGTTGTTTCCTTTTTGTGAGAACATTGAAAAGAACCTTTTTCTTCTTTTAATCTCATTCAGCGTGAGGTTAACAGCAATCTTCTGAATATAGGTTGACAGTTTTGATTCTCCCCTGAATTCTGACAATGAATAGAATAGTTTTATAAAAACCTCCTGTCCAATGTCCTCCGCAAAAACAGAATCGCCAAGCATCCCTTTCACTGTACGGGCAACCATACCCTGGTAACGTTTTACAATCTTACCGAACGCCTGTTTATCACCACTTTGAGATGCCTTAACCAGCTCACTTTCTTCTTCCTGCCTGTACGATTCTTTGATCATACTACTCTTATAGACAATTAATAATGTGTTATTATTCCCTTTTGTTAATTTTTATTAACAATTGTTTTAAGCCAAAATGTTAAACAATATTTTCTTCGCTTTATCTGGACTGCCCGATAATATCCTCATTAACCTTCTGTACTTCGTAACTGTTTGCGTATTTGACAAGAAAGAGTTTCCGGTTTTCAAACCCCTCGGTCATAGTTTTCCGCCGGAAGTCAAATTCAGTATGCAGAAGATCAGGATTATGAATTTCAGGATGTGAGATGAATTCTTTTCCATGAATTGACAGTCCGCTTAAAAAATAGTAAGCTATATCATACCCCTGCCAGGCATAACTGACTTCAGTGGGTTCAGTATAAAACTTACTCCAGTAATCTTTAATGAACTGTTTTATATCATTCGTTGAATAATCGATCCAGTAAGGAGAATAGATCATAAGACCAAGGTCGAAGAAATATTTGGGTTCAAGATTATTAAGGTTTCTCATGTAGGGATAGCCAAAAACCTTTATGTCAAACTTTTTTACTATTGCATGAAGATTAGTTATGGTTTCGCTCATTACAGGTGTTTCTTCAGAAGCGATGATCACTACATTTTTCGCCCGGTCATTAAGAGCATGTGCGAGACGGTTTATGGAATCAGTGCCAAAAACGGATCTGCTGTAAAAAACCAGCTCCCTGAACCTGATATCTTCATAAGGCAGCTTATACCTCAACTCATCGAATATCATATTCTTAAAGTCCGTCATTTCATTATATGCAAGTGAGTCGTCTGAATGAATAAAAACAAAATTATTGTCGTAATATTCACTGATCTTTTTTGCGATAGTCATCTGAGTTATTTCGAGCGAGGGAATTGCCAGGAAGAGTGTCGGATTATTCAAAAGGGCCGAATTATTAATGAGGGGAACAGGTGATACCACAGGAATCCCCATTCTTCCGGCATAAGAGGCAACAACAGACAGGTTTCCCGAATGAACAGGACCAATAACCAAATCCATCTTATCAAGCTTTCCTGACTGGATAAGTCTTGTTATTTCAATTGTGTCGCTTTTTATATCAAAAGCATGAATGTTAATATTCACGCCCAGCGAACGCAGGGTGTCGGCAGCCAGCAATATTCCCTGATACATTTCCAGAAATCCCATTGTCCTTGGGTAAATCCAGTCTTTCTGCCTGTTTATTACGTTGTAGGTCTTCTTTCCCCTGACATACTTTGAAGAATCGATTTCAACCCTTCGTGCATTTTCTTCAAGGTAGAAAGGAAGCAGAACAGCAACATCAAGTGTCCCCTTAAGATCAATTACCGGAGTCATATACTCAGGTCTTTCGAGCATGATCACTTGCTCTTCGGCGGCAACCGGAACACTATCCTGAATAACAGGTTCAATAACATGCTCTTTACTCTGTTTTGTTGCAGGGATCCTTAAATAGTCTCCAACCTGGGGAAACCTGACATCCCTGTTTTCCCGTCTTAATTCCCTTAGGGTGACCCCATATTTATCAGCAATAGAAGAGAGCGTTTCACCCTTAACTACTCTGTGATATCTGAATTCCTGCTCGTTAAATTTTTGTCTTTCATTCATAAACTGCTTCCTTGGTACAGCTATCTCAGTACCGACAGGCAGCTTGTTTATTTCAAGACCGGGATTGCTGAGAATGATTTCATTTTCTGACAAACCGTACCTCTTAGATAGGGAATAAACTGTTTCACCCGGCTGAAGCTTATGATAAATATATTTGCTCTCATCCTTGTTGCTCTGTTGCAGAACCGGTACAGGTGCGGCAGGAGCAGCAACAGGTCTGACGGGTATCCGTAGTGTCTGCCCCTCATTAACTCCATAAACCGCCGGAGGATTTTCTTTTGTAAGCTCCTCAACAGTAACATTATAAGCTCTTGCAATAGAATAAGCTGTTTCACCTTTCTTTACTGTATGAACATAATAGGGCACTCCGGAAATGATAACCTTATCCTTTGATCTCTCAACAACGACCTGTGTAAAAGCAATGTTACCGATAAGCAACAAGAGGGTGACAACAATAAAAGACCGGAAACATTTTCTAATATTCATTGCAAAAACTATTCTTTTTCCTATGCAAATTTATAACAATTTAGCCTGGTCTATAATGACTTAAGGAAACTCATACAATTCTTTTCAATCCTTTGAGGAACATCAGTGATATCGGCCTTCTCAAATTTCTCACCTGTTATTTTTTCATATAGTTCGATATACCTGTCGGATACTTCATTTACGAACTCATCTGTCATTTCCGGTACCTTTTGCCCCTCCATTCCCTGAAATCCATTGGCCATCAGCCATTCCCTTACAAACTCCTTTGATAATTGTATCTGAGGAAGACCTTTTTCAAACCTCTCCTGGTACCCATCAGCATAAAAATAGCGTGATGAATCAGGAGTGTTTATTTCATCAATAAGGTATATCTCCCCATTTTTTTTACCAAACTCATACTTGGTATCAACAAGAATCAGACCATGTTCTGAAGCTATCGCCGAACCCCTTAGAAACACCTCCATTGTATATTTTTCGATCAGGTCATACTCCTCTTCGGGTATAATTCCACTCCTGATTATTTCATCCCGTGAAATATCCTCATCATGTTTCCCATGTTCAGCTTTTGTCGTGGGAGTTATTATCGGTTCCGGGAAATGTTGATGCTCCTTCATCCCGTCAGGTACAGGTATGCCGCAAATCTCCCTGGCTCCGGCCTTGTAAATTCGCCATGAACTACCTGTAAGGTATGCTCTTACAATCATTTCCACAGGATAGGGTTCGCATTTGTAGCCGAATGTTACTGTGGGGTCGGGTGTAGCAATTTTCCAGCTTGGTACGATATCGCTTGTAGCATCCAGAAACTTCGCTGCTATCTGATTCAGAACCTGTCCTTTATAAGGTATGCCCCTTGGCAAAACAACATCAAAGGCTGATATTCTGTCCGAGACGATCATCAGCAGATACTTGTCGTCAATATTATAAACATCCCTGACTTTCCCCTTATAGATACCTTTTTGTCCCGGGAAATTGTAATTGGAACTTAGAATTGTTTTAGCCATACAGGATTACTTTATTTGTTGATTTCATTTTCTTCCTGTTCATAAGCTCTGACTATTCTCTTGACCAGCTTATGCCGTACGATATCTCTTTCGTCAAACTTAATTATCGATACGCCCTCAATATTAGTAAGAATCCTCATTGCCTGGAGAAGACCCGATTCACTTTTTTTCGGCAGATCGATCTGAGTAGTGTCACCTGTCAGAATGAATTTGGAGCTTATTCCCATTCTGGTAAGGAACATTTTAAGCTGGCTTACAGTCGCATTCTGCGCTTCATCGAGTATTACGAAGGCATTCTCCAGAGTTCTTCCCCTCATAAATGCAAGTGGCGCTATCTGTATTGTTCCATCTTCCAGCATGGTCTCCAGCTTCTTAAAAGGAACCATGTCGTGAAGTGCGTCATACAGCGGCTGCAGATAAGGATCCAATTTCTCCTTGACGTCTCCAGGAAGAAAACCGAGTCTTTCGCCAGCCTCCACGGCCGGACGGGTCAGAATGATCTTCTTTACTTCCCTCTCTTTTAAGGCTCTCACTGCAAGGGCAATAGAAGTATATGTTTTACCTGTTCCTGCTGGTCCCTCAGCTATTACCAGATCATTTGTCCTGTAATCGTTAACGAGAAGCAGCTGGTTAACTGTACGTGCTCTTATCGGCTTCCCGCTTGTACCGAACACTATGATCTCCTCAAAATCACCACTTGAAGCTGTCTTCATATGCTCAGCATCAAACAGATATTTCTCTATGTCCTGTTCATCAAGACGATGATACTTATGGTAATATTCAACAATCTCGTTGAATTTTTCAGCAAACATGGTAATTTCACCCTCCTCGCCAATGCATTTCAACTCATTACCGCGAACTACAATCTTAATTTTTGGAAAGAAACCACGGATTTTATCAAGCAGGGAATTATTTGTGCCGAAGAAGACTAAAGGATCAATATCCTCGAGAAATATTATTATTTCAGTCATTAAATCCTACAAAAATTGAATACCTGACTCTGTCTCTTTAAATATTAACTATCAACCTTCCAAGTGGTTTATAAAAAAAGATTTATTGAACAGTACAAAGTAAGCTTATTTTTTATTAGAACATTATCTTTGTCATAAGTTTTTTCCCTATGCCGGTTATTACATTGACAACTGAATGGAGACCTGATGATATCTATCATGGAATCATCAAAGGCAAACTATGCAGTTTATGTCCGGGAGCTGTGATTATAGATAATGCAGGCAATATACCTGCCTTTAATATCATGCATGCCTCATTTGTAATAAGAAATACTTACAATAATTATCCCAAAGGATCCATTCATATAATCTGTATCCATTCTGAAGCACATGAGGGGGAGAACTATTTGATTGTCAAAGCCAGGGGACATTATTTCATAGGAACCGACAACGGGATCTTTAACCTTATCCTGAATTCAGATCCTGATGAGATAATAAAATTGGAAAATGGAGGATCAAACGATGAGCTTGAAATATTTGCGAAAGCAGCTGCCGGTCTCTATTCGGGGAAAAAGCCCGTTGATCTGGGCAAACCTGCTCAAAGCTTAAATGAAAGATTGCCTCTGAGGGCTACAATTGATAAGGATGTTATAATAGGAAGTATTATCTTCATCGATTCTTACGGAAATGCAATTTCCAATATTACCCGGGAGGTCTTTTACAGAGTCTTTGATAATAAGGATTACCGGATACTGATTCAGAGCAACAAGAATTATACTGACCAGATATCGCGCAACTATAACGACGTTCCTATAGGTGAATTGCTTACAAGGTTCAATTCACTCGAATTGCTTGAAATTTCAATTAACGGAGCAAATGTGTCAGAATTGCTCAGCCTGTCAATTGGTTCGGTTGTGAGGGTTGATGGTGCCAGCAGGAGCGCATCTCAAAATAACTTGTTTTAAAACCTTAAATAATGAACGACAAGGAAAGAAGCTGTGAGGAGTTTAATAAGCTCCTCGGTATCATTGATGAATTGAGGTCAAAGTGTCCATGGGATATGAAACAGACTAATGAAAGTCTTAGAAAACTTACAATTGAAGAGACCTATGAACTTGCTGATGCAGTTTTTTCCGGAGATGATATGGGATTAAGAAATGAGCTGGGTGATCTTATGCTGCATATAGTTTTTTACGCTAAAATAGGTTCCGAAAAAGGGAGCTTTTCAATGACTGATGTCCTGAAAGGGATAAATGAAAAGCTCATTTATCGCCACCCGCATGTGTTTGGAGATGTGAAAGTCTCAGGTGCTTCAGAGGTAGAAGTAAACTGGGAGCATCTTAAGATAAAGGAAAATCCGGGCTATAAACCTGTGCTCTCCGGAGTGCCCTCCTCTCTTCCCGCAATAATCAAAGCCAACAGGATACAGGAAAAGGTAAGGGGTGTTGGATTTGACTGGGAGAAGCGGGAGCAGATCTGGGATAAAGTTCTGGAGGAGATTTCCGAACTTAAGGAGGAGGTTATTGACCTGAATACCGAGACTATTGAATCGGAGCTGGGAGATGTACTGTTTTCACTGATCAATGCTTCGCGGCTTTATGGTATAGATCCGGAAGCCGCTCTTGAAAAAACCAACAGAAAATTCATAAAACGATTTAACTACCTTGAAAAAGAGACCATTTTAAAAGGCATATCACTTCATGATATGAGCCTCGATGAGATGAATGTGATATGGGAGGAGGCAAAGAAAGATGATTAGCGGTCAGCAAATTTATAGCTGAGAAGCTGATAAATTATTTTGGCTGCAATGAAATCAGGAGTTTTATTTGCCGGTGAAGGACACAGTTCAACGACATCGAATCCAACCACATTTCTCCTCTTCGTTACTTCTCTTAAGAAATGAAGTATTTCAAAATAGTCCGGACCGCCAGGTTCGGGGGTTCCTGTTGAAGGCATAATTGAGGGATCAAAAACATCCAGATCAATAGTTATATAGACATTCCCGGTAAGTTTATCTATTGCTTTGTCGTACAGCTTTTTATCATATAAAAGTTCATGGGCATAAAAGATTCTTCCCGGATCTGCAAAAGGTAACTCTTCGGCGGCCATGCTCCTTATTCCAACCTGAACAACAGGAGCAACTTCCCTGGCCCTTGCCATAGTACATGCATGATTATATGCTGATCCCTCATAAGTCTGCCTGAGATCAGAATGAGCATCCAGTTGCAGCACTGAAAGATTGTCATAATGGGTAGCGAAAGCCCTGATGGAGCCAAGGCTGACTGTATGATTGCCTCCGACTATAACGGGAAATTTATTGTCACCCAGAAGTACAGATATCTTGTTATAAACGGCATCCACAAGACTTTCAGGTGATTCTTTTTCAACCAGCGGCTCAAAAGTATGGATCCCCTTCTTATGTACCTCAGATGCTGTTTCGATATCATAGAATTCCAGATTCACCGAGGCTTCCATAATTGCTTCAGGTCCCTTGTCTGCCCCCCGCATCCAGGTGCTTGTCTCATCATACGGGACCGGAACGATAATGATATCCGAACCGGAGTAATCATAAACAACCTCGTGCCCGCCAAAATTCATGTCTTTCTTTATTTCTGCCTTATTCTGCGCTCTTCTTCTTTTTAGGTGCGCTTTTTTTGATCTTCTTTTCACTGACAGGAGCCTCTTTTATCTCAGGGGCAACCTCAGGAGTGGCCTCAGGTTCTTCTTTTATGAGAAGATCTTTTTTCTGGAGGATATTATACCAGTGAAACAGCTTCTTTATGTCGCTGACATATACTTTATCTTTTGAATAATCGGGTACAATCTCTTCAAAATATTTTTTCAGATCATTGACTGCAGCTTTCGGGTCAACCGTAGGACCACCATTCTCCTTTTCAAATATCTTATCAAACACCTTTCCTAAGGGAATGTCTTCATCCTCAGTGAAAATTGAAATATCTTCAAGTGAACTTACTTTTGCTGAACTGAAGGCGCTGCTTCTTCTGCCCGTTTCAAGGTGTTCCACTATAATCGCATTTTTACCCTGGGCAATAAACCTGAAAAGTCCCGGTTCGCCTGAAATTGCCAAAATATCTTTCAATATCATTTCTCTTCGTTTTTGAGTGCAAATTTAATTTTATGAATTATAAAGTAAGTTTCGGATGAATCATTTTTTTTGAATTGTCACATAATATTTCTTTCCTTTTTAATCTTTTTATAAGCTTCATTTACCTTTTTGAACTTCTCATCTGCTTTTTTTCTGAAATCATCCCCAAGATGACTTACCTTATCCGGGTGATACTTCATTGCCATTCTTCTGTAAGCCTTTTTTACTTCATCATCCGTTGCTGACGGATCTATCTCAAGTATCTTATATGAAGAATCGGTCTCCTATCGGCCCTCCCATTACCCATCCCAGGCCTCCTCCTATCCATTTGCCATAATTTCCCATAATTATTTCATTAAGGAAACTCTATTAATCATATCTTCATGAATATCAAGAATTGCCGGGATGATCATATCATTTTCCGAGTTATTAATAACAAAATCGGATTGTTTAATCTTCAGATCATCATCCATCTGATTTCTTATCCTTGCCAAAACTTGTTCTCTTGTCAGTTTATTTCCACGCACAATCCTTTCAATCCGTTCTTCTACCGGGGCGACAACGGTAACTACTTTATCTACATATTCTGACCCTCCGCTCTCAAAAAGGATGGCAGCCTCCATAATCACATAAGGTGCGTTCTGTTTTTCAACCCACTGTAGAAAATTACCGAAAATAAGAGGATGGACAAGAGAATTTACTTTATGCAGCAGATCCTGATCATTAAATATAAGCTTTGCCAGCTCCTCTCGGTCAAGCCTCCCCTCAGGATAAAGATCTTTCCCGGCAATTGAGTTGAGATTCTGAATAATTTCCCTGTCGTTGTCCATTATATCCTTAGCCTCAATATCTGCGGTAAAAACAGGTATTCCAAGAACACTGAATACCCGACAGACAGAAGTTTTACCGCTGCCGATTCCTCCGGTCACCCCCAGTTTAAGGAGTGGTTTATTAACCTCTGTCATCTTATCTTCTTTTCGATTAAGAAATCCACTTTTGCAGGTGAGAATCTGAAAGAATTCACAAATGAAGGCACATTCAATACTTCAAGTGGAATTTTCTCAGAGGTATGGAGATCAACCTTATTAAAGTCAAGTACTACCTCAAACGGAATCTCCCCTACTCTTTTATAATCAGAGATTGCCACAAGGCATCTCACTGAAACGGCATCAGGGAATATCTTGATATCAATGGAATCAGGAATATTGAGAAGTTTAATCGGAACCTGTATCTCTGCTTCAGTGAATTGTTCGACAGGTATGGTATAGGTTATACGTCTTTGCGAGAAACTGATATCTTTTATATTATCCAGTAAGATTTCCTTTTTTATTGTTTCATTCAGACCTGCAAGTCTTTTGAATCGTGTTTTAACTGTTTTTATTGTATCAACTATACGACGCGGACCGGTAATAATAATGCTGTCGGGATCGATGTTTATCTGACCCTTTATAAAATATTGTCTTTCAGTAATTACGTCAATATCAGCAGTTACCGGCACCGATTTTGTTACAATACGGTCGAATGAGAAGAAGAGTGTATCAGGTTTGATGGAAGTAATTTCGCAATCGACTTTCAGCTGATTTGTAAGCTTTGGAATAAGGCCTGATGTCTTGATATAATATCTCAGTGTATTGCTTCCGGGAACCCTTCTGTAATTAACTGTTGAAATATCAATTACCACAGGAGTGCGATTCCCTTTTAATTTAAGCTTGAGCACCGAGTAACCGGGCCCTTTGAGGAACAGATTCAGTTTTGAGGGAAGATCTTCGACCAGTACTCTGTCTTCCGGCAGATTAATGAACCTGACCGGATAACTTATTCCCGTATCAATATCTTTCCCGAGAGTATTCAGGTACCAGAATATAAAAGAGAGAAAAAGGAAGAATACAAATACTACAACATCCCTGTTATTGAGACCTTTATCCTTCCTGGAAAGGTTTCGCATCCATATACCATATTTCCCTTTCACTCAGGACAGTATGAATAAATGTTATTTTTGCACAACGTCGGACGGATCTTTTGTTAAAGCGCTCTTATCAACTTTAAGTCTGAGATCGCCGCCAACTTCAAGCATTACATAGTTGTCTTTCACTTCATATACTTTCCCGTAAATACCGCCTGTTGTAACAACTTTATCCCCTTTTTTCAGAGTGTTCCTGTAATTACTCAGGTCTTTCTGTTTTTTCATCTGGGGTCTGATCATAAACAAATAGAAGACAACAAAGACGAGTAAGAGGGGAAGAAAAGTCACCAGTGCATTACCCTGGCCGGTCTTTCCGCCTGATGGCTGCCCCATCAAAAATAAATAAACAAAATTGGTCATCGTTTCAATTATTAGTTATTGATTATTATTAATTTTAAATTACATAAGCTATTATTTTCAGTACTGTAACCGGTGTTTTGCTGTTCGAATTTACCGTGATTGTTTTTGTCTGCATACCGCTGTAACCTGATGTGTTAAAAACAACCTCAAGGCTGCCTCCCTCACCGGGTGGAATAGGTCTTTTATCATATTTCGGAACTGTACAACCACAGCTTGTTGATGCAGAAGCTATTACAAGGTTTCCTGGTCCTTTGTTTTCAAATGAGAAGATAAAAGCAACCTTCTCACCCTCTTCAACTTTTCCAAAATCATGCTCAAGGACATTAAAACTTATTTCTGATGTTTCTTCGTTGGATAACTGCAATGCAGCATCATAACTGTTTTTATCATTACCTGAACCGCAGGAGTATAGCAGAAAACTGGTAATTAAGAGGATAAAGCCTGACTTTCTCATTGAACTTATTATTCTTAACCGGTTATTTTTTTTTATCACTAGTTGTTTCTCCGACCAGTCCACGGCCAGATTTAGCAAAGAGCCCCTTTTCGCGGATCTCCTTTACAATATTATCGAGAATTCCGTTAACAAATGTACTGCTTTTTGAAGTACAATAGTATTTGGCGATTTCAATATACTCGTTCAGTGTAACCTTCACAGGTATTTCAGGGAATTCAAGGATTTCAGTTACAGCAAGTTTCATTACGAGAATATCCATTAGTGCGATACGCTCAATTTCCCAGTTGGTAGTATTATTGTCAATAAGTGCGGAATATTTCTCTGAATTAATTACAGCTTTTCTGAACAGGATCTTAACGAATTCCTTATCCTCCTCATTTTTAAATAAGGGCATCAGCGGGGTATCTTCACCTGATTCGGATTTTAATTTTTTCAGAGTCTTTTCAATCATTGCAATTACATACTCCATGTCGTCGTTCCAGTAAATACTCTGCTCTTCAAGATTCGAAAGCAGCTCTTCAGAGTTTGCAAAAAGGTCGTTTATTATATTAATTATGAACTTCTTATCAGATGAGTAGTTATGATCGGGTAATTGCAGATATTCATTATACTTTTCCCATGCAACCAGTTTATTATTGAGGAGGCGCGGGATATGTGAATTGTTTACCCATGTAAGCTTCTTTGATGAGATGTACTTGTTCAGTGATCTGTTTTTCTTTAACTGGGTAATAACCGGATTATCAACAAATTCTCTTTTTGGGTTCAGGTCTTCGGGTGTGGGCATTCTTTTCTGAAGAGCCTGTTCAATCTTTTCAGAAGCAATATCGGCTATATCAAGAATAAGGAGAAGCAGGTAATGATAGAGATCGTAAGTCTTTCCGACACTGAACATAAGCTCCGTCTCGGCTTGTGCCAGGTTTCCATCATCCCTCCTATTGAAAGCATAAAGAGCCATTAGGGCCTTAATGCGAAGTAATCTTCTGCTTATCATTCAAAAAGAACCTCATATTTCCGCTGCAAAAATACTCTTTTTCCCTAACCCTCAAAACAATCCCGTGAAATTTAGTCACGATTGTTACCCCTGATTTTGATTTGAAAAAATAATTGTTACATTTGACAATCAAAAGAGTAGCCTAATATAAACTGACTTGGAAATGGAAGAAGAAGCCGGAATAAAGGAAGTAATAAACGAAACTGATGAAAAAAACATCAGAGAAGAGATTTTTACAAAGGTGGTCAGGGCAGGGAAAAGAACCTATTTTTTCGATGTCAAAGCTACCCGCAAGGATGATTACTACCTGACCATTACTGAAAGTAAAAAGCGTTTAGGTAAAGAGGGAAAGTTTTTTTATGAAAAACACAAGATCTTCCTTTATAAAGAAGATTTTGAAAAATTTACCGAGGGCCTCAAGGATGCTGTAACATATATTGATAACGGGAAGAGTGAACCGGTAACGTCCGGTCCACAACCGGAAAGGGAGATCCCCCGGGAAGTTACAGGACTTACCGCGGAAGAATTTACAGATATTGAATTCGATGACCTTGGTAAGAAATAAAGAAGTAACTATTTGAATGTCTGATTATATTCTTCTTTTTTTCGCGATAATCCTGATGATACTTGGTATTATTGGATGTCTGGTACCGGTTCTGCCGGGACCACCATTAAGTTACCTGGGATTGGTTTTACTTCATTTCACAAAATTTGCTGATTTTTCTTCGACCATTCTTATTACACTGGCAATCATTGCTGTAGTTGTTACAATACTTGACTATATTGTCCCTGTATGGGGCACAAAAAAATTCGGTGGCTCAAAATATGGTACCAGGGGTGCAACGGTGGGATTGATAATAGGTCTGTTTCTCGGGCCGGTGGGTATAATAATCGGACCTTTGGTCGGTGCAGTGGTCGGCGAGATGATCTTTAAAGACGATATGAAATATGCTGTTAAAGCAGGCTTTGGCAGTCTCCTCGGATTTCTCACAGGCATCGGACTCAAACTGGCGGCCTCCTTTGTATTGACATTCTATTTTGTCAGGGCACTGATAGCATAAGCCTGAAGCCTGAAGCCGGAAGTTAAAGTGTTCCCAGGGTTGCGACCATCACGGCTTTGATTGTATGTAGTCTGTTTTCAGCTTCGACAAAAACGACTGAATGTTCTGATTCAAAAACCTCTTCAGTTACCTCCATTCCATCAAGGCCAAATTTCTGAAAAATCTCCTCCCCGACCTTTGTCTCTCTGTTGTGAAATGCAGGAAGACAATGCAAAAATTTCACATCGGGATTACCTGTTTTCCTGATAACATTCATGTTTACCTGGTAGGGTTTCATAAGAGCTATTCTTTCTTTCCATGCTGAATCGGGTTCTCCCATCGATACCCATACGTCGGTGTATAAGAAATCAACTCCCTTCACTGCCTCATCAACGTTTTCAGTTAAAGTTATTCTGGCTCCGGTTTCCCTGGCAACCCCCCTGCATGTTGCAACAAGTTCACCAGCAGGCTGAAATGCTTTTGGAGCAGCAATCCGGAAATCCATCCCCATTTTGGCGGCACCAACCATCAGCGAGTTACCCATATTGTACCGTGCATCGCCAAGATAACAGAAAGCCATGTCGTTCAACTGCTTTTCAGAATGCTCCAGCATAGTCATAAAGTCGGCAAGAATCTGGGTGGGATGAAACTCATTTGTAAGTCCGTTCCACACGGGTACTCCTGCATACCGGGCCAGTTCTTCAACAATATCCTGTCCAAAACCACGGTATTCGATTCCATCGTACATGGCACCAAGCACGCGTGCAGTATCTTTCATGGATTCTTTTTGTCCAATCTGTGATCCGGCAGGACCCAGGTAGGTAACATTAGCTCCCTGGTCAAAGGCAGCCACCTCAAAGGCACACCTTGTTCTGGTGGAGGCTTTTTCGAATATCAATGCAATGTTTTTCCCTTTCAGATGCTGTTTCTCTGTTCCTGAGCGTTTTGCTTTTTTCAGGTCAGCAGTCAGGTCGAGAAGAAATTTTATCTCCTCAGGTTTGAAATCCAGCAGTTTAAGAAAACTACGGTTGTAAAGGTTAATTGCCATAATGATTAAGATGCAGGTTTAAAAGTTGAAGGTTTTAAAGGTAAGAATTATTTGTTTACGACATAAAAAGGCGACAGGCGACAGGTGAATGGCAACCGGCGGCAGGGTTATTCCTGTAGCCTGACGCCTGGCGCCTGACGAGTGTAGCCTATCGCCTGTCATCTTCATATTCCATTGTAATCTTTGATCCGAATTTTTTGTCAGCCAGCTTGAAAGCTTCGGTTATGACACTTTTCTTACCGCCTTTTTTAATGAAGTTCAGACAAGCCTCTATTTTTGGAGCCATACTACCTTTAGAAAACTGTCCCTCGTTGAGATATTTCAGAGCATCAGCATAATTCAGGAATTCTTTGATCTCCTGATCGGGTTTTCCGAAGTTAATATAAATATAGGGTACATCGGTAAGAATATAAAACTCGTCTGCGGCTACCTGAGTAGCCAGAAGTGAAGATGCCAGATCTTTATCAATCACCGCTTCAGCCGGTCTGACATCCTTTTTATCGTCTATATAAACCGGCACACCACCTCCTCCGGCTGCAATCACGATATTACCTTTCCGTGCCAGTTCTTGAATTATCGATACGTTCATTATACCTGAAGGTGAAGGAGAGGGTACTACACGTCTGAATCCGTCTCTGGTTTTGACTTCCTCTTTGAATATCCACCCTTTTTTGGTACCGAGATCATTTGCCTGTTGCCTGGTATATATTTTCCCTATCCTTTTCTGCGGATCGCTGAATGCGGGATCGTTAATGTCAACGATCACCTGTGTCACGATGCAAATGACATTCTTATCAATTTCATATTTATTAAGAACATTCCGGAACATCCTTTCAATCATATAACCTATACCGCCCTGTGAATCAGCAACACAGATATCGATAGGCATCTGTGCTATGTTGTACATCTGCTCTCCAGCATCATTTCTCATCAGGATATTTCCTACCTGCGGACCATTACCATGTGTGATTATCAGATCATACCCTTCATTTATAAGAAATACAAGGTTCTCAAGAGTCTCAGTTGTGTTTGTTTCCTGCTCATCAATTGTGCCTACCTGGTCGCCCCTGAGAAGAGCATTACCTCCCAGAGCAACAACTGCCAGCTGGTTTTTCATAATTTATCAGTCTATAAAAATATTTTACCATCCATCAACCTGACTAACAATAACATAAATCAATTATTTAAAATCAGAAGATAACAAAGCTACCAAATTATTTGAATTTGTTAAATCATTCAGGAATGTAATGTGTCAGTATTATATGTTTTATAACATATCAAACTAATCCTGCTCATAAATATCAGTCAGGAGAATTGATGTTAAAAAAAACACTACATTTACATCCTTTAAAACAATATAAGGTACGTGAGAATCAGATTCGGGTTGTTAATTGCGTGCGTTTTTGCATTAACAGGCCACTCCTGCAGTGAAACAGGCAGGAAAAACATAAATGAGGGAGAGATACATTATTCTGTCAATTATTTGGGTAATGTCAGTAACATGCCCAGAGAGATAATGCCAAGAAGCCTGATCGTTTCATTTAAAGACGATAAAATACTATATGAATTGATTTCTCCAATCGGCCGGTCAGGTATAGTAAATCTGGCAAATCCTTCAAAAGAGATTTACGACACCTACCTTAGCATGTTTACAATCAGGTATTTTTATCCATCTGAACCAGGCGAAGTTCACCCGGGTTTTGAGGCGATGGATGGAATTGAAATACGAAAGACATCCAAGTCGGCTGAGATATGCGGCTATAACTGCAAAAATGCAGAGGTTACCTTTCCTTTCGACAGAAACAGAGTATTTAATATCTGGTACACAAATGATATTAAAGTAAAAAATCCCAATGCTTCAACGCCATTCAGCCAGATTGATGGTGTTATGCTGAGTTTTTTCTTTTTTATGGGACATTCAGAGCTTCAGTTTAAGGCTGAAAATGTGTATAGAAAAGATATACCGGATTATATTTTTGAAAGGAGGCAAAAATTCGTCAAAGTGTCGAGGGAAGAAATTAATAAGTTTATTAAAAAGATGATAAGCTTGTAGCGTTCAAGGGCACAGGACATAGGACACGATGAAAAAAGAGAAGGAAGGTTCCGGAAAGAAAACTGCAAAGGATTCTGAAAAATCCAGATCATTTTTTACTGATGAAAGGATCAAGTTCGTTTTTGGCATTCTTTTTACCGGTTTCGCTTTGTACCTGCTTCTGGCATGTGTGGCCTATCTCTTCTGGTGGAAAAGTGATCTGAGCATAGCTGATTCAGATATAATTTCAGATGCAGATGTTCGTGTTAAAAACTGGTCAGGCAAGAGTGGTTTCTGGCTGGCAAAAATGATCATCGGATACGGATTCGGACTTGGAGCTTTCTTTATTCCACTTATAATCGGTTCCATTGGATTGTACCTTCTTAATTTTCCAAAGCTCAGGCTTTGGAACCTGATAACAAAATTCACCTTTGCTGCAATAATAGTATCGCTGATTCTTGGATTCGTTTTTGGTAAATCGGATGGATACCTTTTAAGCGGACCCGGCGGAGCTCAGGGATATGAGATCACCCGATGGCTTAATGCTTTCATGGGTAAAATAGGTACCGGCATTCTTATAACTTTTCTTGCAGTTGCATTTATTGTCTTTGTATTAAAATACCATCCTGACTCATTCAGGAATAAAATATCAGCTTTATATAGAAAGATCAGGCACGGGGATGGCAGGGACTTAACCGCTTCAATTGCATCAGAGGTACTTTTAACAACTGATCCGGATCTCCTGGCAGATTCCGGATATGATGAAGACGATGATAATCAGGAGATTGAATTTATTGTCAGGCATCCCGGACGCGACGCCGTTACAGATATCACAATAAAATCCGGCACAATAATACATGAAGTAGATAAGGATGAACCTGCAACTGTACCAAAGGAACATGTACCGATAAAAATCACCCGGCCTGAAGCAGATGACATTCTTCCCGATCACGAGGTGGAGAGAATAATGGAAAATTATGATCCGCGTCTTGATCTTTCACGATATAAATTTCCGCCGGTCTCGATTCTGAAAGAACATAAGTCTGAAACCGCATTTGATGATTCCGAAGTGTTTGAGAATAAGGAGAATATTATTAAGACACTTGGTGACCATAAGATCAGTATCAGACACATCTCTGCAACCATTGGACCCACCGTTACTCTGTATGAGATCGTACCGGAACGCGGTGTGAGGCTGGCAAGGATTAAGTCGCTCGAAAATGATATTGCACTTAACCTCTCTGCACTTGGCATAAGAATAATAGCTCCCATTCCCGGGAGAGGAACGGTAGGTATTGAAGTGCCGAACAAGAAACCTGAAATGGTCTCGATGCGATCGCTCATTACCTCGAAAGCTTTTCAGGATACCAAATTTGATATTGCTCTGGCATTAGGACGAACAATAACGAATGATCCATACATTGTTGATCTTACAAAAATGCCACACCTGCTGGTTGCAGGGGCAACCGGACAGGGTAAGTCGGTTGGTATAAATGCCATTATCACATCTATTCTTTATAAGAAGCACCCTGCCGAAGTGAAGTTCGTACTTATCGACCCCAAGAGAGTTGAACTACCGCTCTATTCTAAAATAGAACGGCATTTCCTGGCAAAGCTTCCCGGTGAAGATGATGCAATAATTACTGATACCCAGAAAGTTATAAACACACTTCATTCCCTGTGCATCGAGATGGATAACCGGCTTGAGCTTCTTAAGGGAGCCCAGTCACGTAATATAAAAGAGTATAACGGGAAGTTTATCTCGAGAAAGCTTAATCCTGAGAAGGGTCACAAGTACATGCCTTATATTGTCCTTATAATTGATGAGTTTGCTGACCTTATAATGACTGCCGGAAGAGAGATTGAAGGTCCAATCGGAAGACTTGCCCAGCTCGCAAGAGCAATAGGGATACATCTGATAATCTCCACTCAGCGTCCGTCCACCAATATTATTACCGGTTTCATAAAAGCCAACTTCCCTACCAGGATCGCTTTCAGGGTCTTCTCTTCTATTGACTCCAGAACAATACTTGATGCTACCGGTGCCGACAGACTTGTGGGTCGCGGGGATATGCTCGTCTCGTCAGGCAGTGAACCTGTAAGGGTGCAGTGTGCCTTTATTGACACACCTGAGATTGAAGAGCTTACCGATTTCATCGGGTCACAGCAGGGTTATACCGATGCCATGCATCTTCCTGAATTCATCGACGACAGTGAGCTGGGTTCACAGGAGATTGACCTTAAAAAGAGAGATTCAATGTTCGATGAAGCTGCACGCCTTGTTGTTCATCACCAGCAGGGCTCAACTTCGCTTATTCAGAGAAAAATGTCAATCGGATATAACAGGGCCGGCAGAATAATTGATCAGCTTGAGGCAGCAGGTATCGTCGGACCGTTTGAAGGCAGCAAAGCCAGAGATGTACTTTGTTCAGATCTTATACATTTGGAACAGATTTTGAAGAGTCTTGAATAAAACGATTCAGATGAGAATTCTAATATTGACTTTTTGTTCTTCCATAATCATGATTTTTAACGTTTATGGACAGAGCGATCCTGAAGCGGTCAGAATCCTGGATAAATTTTCCTCAACAGCACTGGCTGCACCTTCCATCTTCATGAAATTCGACCTTGTTACGGACGATCAGCTTGAGGGTACCAATAATACAGCATCCGGATCAATAATACTGAGCAAGGATAAATACAAGCTCGAGATGCCTGATAATATGATATGGTTTAACGGAGAGACGTCATGGAATTATCTGCCTGCAGAGAAGGAGGTCACAATAACCAGAGCCGACAGGAAAGATGATTCTTTTCAAAGTAAACCATCTGCTATTTTCTCGATGTACAAAAAAGGATACAAAAACAGGCTGGTCGAAGAGAGACCTGAATCGTATCTTATTGACCTGTACCCCGAAGATATTAAGACTGACCTTATAAGGGTAAGGCTCACTCTGGACAGATCATCACTTGATCTTAAAAGTCTGGAGTATAAAAACAGGGATGGGCTCACTGTTACTCTGAATGTAAAGGAGTATAACCTGAAACAAAAACCGGATGCTTCAGTATTTTCTTTTGCTCCTGGTCAGTATAAAGGGGTCGAGATAATAGATATGCGTTAACCTTTCAGAATTTCTCTTTTCGGATAGGCAATCCTTGCGTGATAAATATTTGAAAGTCTTTTAATAAAGACATTTTTAATATCTGAAATATCCTTGTAGGTAAGGGGTGTATCTGAATACTGGCCATCCTGTTCCTGTATATAGATTATCCTTTCAACCAGCTCATTAATGTTGTTGTCCGAATAATTGGCAAGACTTCGTGAGGATGCTTCAACAGCATCGGCCATCATAACAACAGCGGTCTCTTTTGAAAAAGGTTTTGGTCCTTTATAGCTGAATTCCTTTTCCATATAAGTGTTCTGGGGATTCTGATCAAGAAATTTCTTATAGAAATAATAAGCTACGGTTGTTCCATGGTGGGTCTGAATGAAATCGATCAGAGGTGTGGGCAGCTTATATTTCCTGCCAAGTTCCACTCCTTCATTAACATGATTTATTATAACCTTTGAGCTCTTCAGAGGATCGAGATTATCATGAGGGCTGAAACCTTCAACCTGGTTTTCAATGAAATTTTCAGGTCGGGCAATTTTTCCTATATCATGATAAAGGGCTCCGGTCCTGACGAGAAGATGATTTGCTCCGATCTCTCTTGCTGCTTCCTCAGCAAGATTTGCAACCTGCAAAGAATGTTGAAAAGAACCTGGTGCTTCCGCTGCAAGTTTTCTCAGAAGCAGCTGGTTGGTATCAGATAATTCAAATAGTGTAGCATCTGATAGGAATCTGAATGTCTTTTCGAATACGAAAATCAACGGGTAACTTAATAAGAGAAGTATGCCATTTCCTGCAAACCAGATGTAGTTCTGCCAGTTCATGTTTGCAATGCTGCCCTCCTGCATTATACCCATTCCAAAATATACAACAGTATATGTCAGGAATACCATAAGAGCAGTAAAAAAAAGCTTTGCCCGCCGGTATATACTTGTAATTGAGAATAGTGCAATTACGCCGGCTATATAGCTCATAAAAATAAATTCGAATGAGTTAGGTACTATAAATCCTGCAAGCATTATTGCAACCAGGTGAACAAACAGAGCGAGCCTTGAATCGTAGAAAGTCCTGATAACAATGGGAATTATGGCAAAAGGGATAAGAAAAACAGTCTCATTTGGCAAATAGACCACCATTCTTGTCAGCATGATAAAAATCATAATGATCAGTATGATAAAGAATGTTTTCTCTATTGAAGCAAGGATATCTTGTCTGTAATGGTACATAAATAGATATAATGCAAAATAACACGAGGTTACCAGGATGAACCTTCCCAGTATTACGAGCCATTTGTCATTCTGTCCCAGTCTTTTTTCATATGCGTTTTTAAATGATTCGAGAATCATGAATTTAGAATCGTTCAAAATTTCTCCGCGTGCAATAATGAGTTCACCTTCCTGAATCAGCCCATGATTAAGACTGATCTCTTTTATCAATCTCTCTTTGACGGCAGTGGAAGTGGCCAGATCATAATAAAGATTTGGCGTGGTAAAATTGTATAATGCAACAGTGGATGTAAACTCACTCAGGTTTAGCTTGCCGCCAGATGAAAATTGCTTTTTAAGTTCTTCTTTCCCGGCACTGACAAACTGGTATGCATCCTTCTGCCCGAAAACATTGCTTAACTTCTGCTGTTCACCCACCTTACCCTTTACGATCGTTATTTCGCCCCTCTTAAGATCAATACCTGACGTAGCATCATTCACTTCAAGGATGCCTTTCTGAAAAACGTCATAAAGTATCGATTTCAGTTCTCTGCCTGCTGAATTAAAATCGGATTCTGAAAGTACTTTGTTGTCCGACTCATAGCTTTTTCGCAACTCCATGAGATAAGCATCGAATTCCTTAATCTCTTTAGTATAAATTTCCGGATCGTACCTGAAATAAGGAGAAAAGTTCTTTATTATGCTGTCCCTTTCACGTGCTACAAGGTTGTCGGATTTAAGTACAGGAAAATCCCAGGGAGCTATCAATGAGGGCATAAGCCATGGTTTGCCCTTTTGAAATTCATATCTGAATTTCCCCTGCCGGGGAGATATTGCCACCACAATAATAATGCTTGTCAGAAAAAAGATGATCTGTAAAAGAAATTCTTTGTTAGCTTTCCATATGTTATTGGCATCTGACATAATCTCGTAAATTAGATTAACCTGATAATCAACGGCAAAATTAGATATATTTTCACTATTATATAACCCCTGAATTCCGAAATGTTGAAAATAACCGGTAACTCACTAATCAGGTATATTTACTAATTTTGAAATAAAACAATTATATAATATATGGAAAGGTTTATATGTGAGAATGTATTTGTTCCATTGCGTTCGGGTCCGTCGCACAGATCTGAAATGTTAAGTCAGGTTCTGTTCGGGGAAAAGTATGTAGTTACTGATGAGTCAGGCACATGGATGAAGATCGAGACGCTCTTCGACAAATATACAGGCTGGATAGATATGGATCACCTGCAACACACAAATGATACGGATGATTCGATCGGATATGTTCTGAACAGGTCGCTCTTATGCTACAAAAACGACAAAACAAAACTTGTTCTGGAGGCCGGATGTGAGGTTAATAATCCTGATTTTGAACATAAATCATTTCATATAGGACAAAATAACTATACCGCACACCCGGACTTTAACCAGAAATATCTTTCAACAGATGATTCCCTGACGGATACTGCCTTCAAATTTATTAACAGCCCCTACATCTGGGGTGGTCGTATTCCCTCCGGGATTGATTGTTCGGGTTTAACACAACTTTTATATAAAATACATGGAATACCTATCCCCCGTAACAGCTGGATGCAGGCTGAAACAGGCGAAGGCATCAGCTTCCTTGAGGAAACAGTACCGGGTGATCTGGTGTTTTTTGACAATGAAAGGGGCACTATAACACATGTCGGAATGATAATTTCGAGAGGATTGGTTATTCACGCATCAGGCAGGGTGAGGGTTGACACCATTGACCAACACGGAATATATAAACCGGAATCCGGCAGATACTCCCACCACCTTCGCACTATCAGGAGAATCCGGCATTAAATTCTTGAATCTATGAGCTTCAGAATGGCATCTTCCTCCATCATTGCTTTTGATTCAATATCACAGGCCTGGAAAACAAGATCACGGGCATAATTTTTATCCTCCAGGGAGGAAGCATTTATCTTTACATTCAGGAATGCGCCCCTGATGCACGACCGCAAAGCCAATGCACCGACACCTGCATCTGTTATAGAGCTGGGATTACCTTTTTCGACCATTTCCCTGATTAATTCGAAACCCAAAGAGGCTGTTTTCATGATTTCGAAAGGAACCAGAGTTGCATTTTTAGTAGCTTCCTGGATAAGATTCTTTCTTACGGCTTTTTCTTCCTCAGACTTTTTTGGAAGTGCATATGCTTCAATCACAGAATTATAGGCATCAGTATCCTTATCAACCAGCAGCAACAGTCTGTTTTGTATTGTCTTGCCTTTCTCCGCCCAATCGGAAAATTCCTTCCATCTGTCGTCCCATCCTCTTTTATGGCTGGAGAGGTTTGCTACCATTGTCCCAAGCGCTACGCCCAGAGCCCCCATATATGACGACACAGAACCTCCTCCGGGTGCAGGTGATTCAGAAGCGGTTTCATTCATGAATGCATAGAGACTCATTGCAATGAGTCTCTCTTTTTCAATGAGTCTATTCATTTTTTCTTTTTCTTCCATTATATATTCAATTATTTTTTCTTCAGGCTTAAATTGATGTATGTCATTCAGTCCCATTGATCTGACAGCAATTTTGATAAGTTCCTCATCGGATACTCCTGTTGATCGCTGCTGTTTTTCGAGGAAATAGCGTCCCGCATCGAGGAGCGCCTTAAGAGGGATAAGCCCGACCAGTTCAGAGCCGGTGACTCTCACACCTCTTGCATCCGCTCTGCGGCACACTTCATCAAAGGCAATATGTACCGGTGTTACGGAGATATTTGTCAGGTTCATGGAGATCTGTGCGATGCCATACTCCCTGATAAACCACCCTATTGCCTTTACACATTTCAATAAACCCGGCATAATCACCTGATTACCATTTTCATCCCTTATTATTTCACCAGTGACATGATCACCTTCACGCATGGGTCTTCCCTTCTCTCTGACATCGTAGGCAATTGCATTGGCGCGTCGAGTGGATGTTGTGTTAAGGTTCACATTAAAAGCCACCAGGAAATCACGTGCACCTACTGCCGTGGCTCCCGATCGTACGTTAAACCTTGCAGGACCGAAATCGGGTTTCCATTCAGGATCAGTAAGCTTATCCTTTAATCCTTCATATTCCCCTGACCTGCAATCAGCCAGATTCCTTCTTTTCTCCACGAATGCTGCATTTTCGTAACAGTAAACAGGTATCTGCAGTTCATTACCGATCCGCTCAGCAAGTTTCCTGGCAAATACGACTGTTTCTTCCATTGTGATACCTGAGACAGGAACGAGTGGACAAACATCTGTCGCTCCCATCCTGGGGTGCTCCCCGTGATGCTTCGACATATCAATAAGCTCTGACGCTTTTCTGACAGCATTATAAGCAGCTTCTATGATTTCTTCAGGTCCTCCGACAAAAGTTACTACTGTACGGTTAGTGTCTTTACCGGGATCAACATCGAGAAGCTTCACTCCATCAACGGCTTCAATAACATCTGTAATCTGTTTTATTATCCCCATGTCCCTTCCCTCACTGAAATTAGGGACACATTCTATAATTCTTTTCTCCATAAATCCCAAAATTGTATCTTTTCCTCTGTGTAACTCTGTGTAAGTTCTTCTATTTTGTGGCTTTTACTCTCTGCCTGTTTGATTTACCCCCTGCCCCCTAAAGGGGGATTAATTCGGGGTAGTATATTAGCCCCCCTTCAGGGGGGTTGGGGGGTTCTTATTCTATTATTCTCCCTTTAAGAATTATTGTTTCAATAAGGTTGCTGCCGAAAGCATACGGGAAAAACTCATATGACGGCATCTCTTTAGTTATGAACAGATTAGCCACCTTGCCTCTTGCGATAGATCCGTGTGTTCCCGACAATCCCATCGCATAAGCAGAGTTGATTGTAACAGCATTTATTACCTCTTCGGGCAGCATTTTCAGCCTGATGCATGCCAGTG
The DNA here is from genome assembly GCA_035529055.1 of Bacteroidales bacterium. Taxonomy (GTDB): domain Bacteria; phylum Bacteroidota; class Bacteroidia; order Bacteroidales; family VadinHA17; genus LD21. Next base: position 2,758 of record DATKXL010000198.1, on the reverse strand, counting down.
ACATCACCAGCTTCATATTTCCTGAGGGAGATGATCCCGGATTATAATCTGAAGCCAATGCCACCGGCAGTCCTGAATCAATCATTTTCCTTGCAGGCGGATCAGGCAATCCGAGAAAAAATGCAGATCCCGGAAGGAGAGTAGGCATGGTGCCGGTTCCCAGAAGTGCCTCGATTTCAGCATCGCTGGTTCGCTCAAGATGGTCAACAGAGAGGGCATTATATTTAACCCCGGCCTGAACTCCTCCCGAAAAATCAAGCTCATTGGCATGGATCTTAGCGGTGAGGCCATATTTCAGCCCGGCCATCAGAATCCTTTCCGTTTCATCGACGGTAAAGAATCCACGATCACAGAATACATCGATATAATCTGCAAGTTCCTCAGAGGCAACCACCGGAATCATCTCATTAATGACAATACCAACATATTCATCATGATTGTTTTTGTATTTATCAGGTATTGCATGAGCTCCGAGAAATGTTGCCTTAACTTCAACCGGACAATTCTCTTTTATTCTTTTTATAACCCTGAGCATTTTAATCTCATCCGCCGGTGTAAGCCCGTAACCGCTTTTTATTTCGACAGCGCCGGTGCCCAGACTGATAATCTCATTAACCCGAACTATTGACTGGTTAAAGAGTTCATCTTCTAAAGTTTCCTGCAGTTTCCTCGCTGAATTAAGTATTCCTCCGCCTTTTTGTGCAATCTCTTCATATGTTAACCCGCGGATCTTGTCGGTAAATTCTGCTTCGCGGCTGCCGGCATATACCAGATGGGTATGAGGATCACAGAATGAGGGAAATACAAATCTTCCGGATGCATCAATTAACTTAACCGGAGAATTTTCAGATTTATGGGATTTGGAGTACAGGATACTCATTGGTCCGAAATCGCTTATCAGTCCATCTTCTATTAAAAGGTACGCTTCCGGAATTGTATCAATGAGTGACATTTTTCCTCCGGCGACCATCTTCTGTGGAATCTCCTCTGTTTGAACCAGTTCCTTTATATTTTTGATGAGCAGCGTCATATTAGTATTTAGTCGTAAATTATTATACTAAGTTAGCAATTATTGAAAAAACAGATTGTTATTTCTATTTTTCTTTATCTTTAAACCTGTCAACCAAAACTATAACGCATGAAAAAGACTTTTTTTGTCTTGCTTTTAGCAATTCTGACACTGACATTGATCCCACAGGAAACAAAAATCAAAACCGGATGGAACTTCGGTGTACTGCCGTCAGTATCATTCGATACTGATTTGGGATTCCAGTATGGTGGTCTGATAGACCTGTACCAGTACGGAACAGGCGACATCTATCCTGAGTTTTATCATAAGATTTATCTTGAAGTAAGCCGTTATACCAAAGGCAGCGGTATCTACAGGTTCAATTACGAATCGGAACACCTTATCCCGGGTATAAGATTGACGACCGACCTCTCTTTCCTCCCGGATCAGGCATACGACTTCTACGGATTTAACGGATATGATGCTGTTATAGTCAAGGATTGGCTGGACCCCGAATCGCCTGGTTATGTTACAAAGATGTTCTACAGGCACAAACGGTCACTCTTCAGGTTTAAGAACGATTTTGAAGGAAAGCTGTCCGGGGAAAAGCTTCTCTGGAACGCAGGTTTTGCATTACAGAAATTCAGTATAGGATCAGTCGATCTTGATAAGCTTAATAAAGGAAAAGATCCCGAAGATAAGCTTCCGGATGTTCCTGGTTTATATGAGTATTATCAGGATTGGGGTATCATTAATGACGAAGAGGCAGACGGCGGTTTGATAACCACGATCAAAGCCGGTCTGACATACGACACAAGGGACAACAGGCCAAATCCGATGAAGGGTATCTGGACAGAAGCCGGGATTGAGACATCTCAGAAATTCCTTGGCAGTGCAGCTACCTTTGGGAAGTTTTACTTTACACATCGTCAATATTTTACATTGGTCCCGAACGACCTTGGTTTTGCATACAGGCTGGGTTACCAGCAGACTATTTTTGGAGAGGTTCCTTTTTATTATCAGCCCCAGGTAATAGTATCAGCTCTGAGAGGATACTCATCTGAAGGGCTTGGGGGATCTAAAACGATACGTGGGCTCTGGCGTAACAGGGTCGTTGGCAATGGATTCTTTTATGGAAATGCTGAACTGCGCTGGAAGGCTGTCCGCTTTAATTTCATAAACCAGAACTTCTATATCGGGATTAACGGATTTTCTGATTTTGGCTTAGTCACCGATAAAATAAAATTCAACACACCGAATGTTAATGTTGAGACTGAAGGAGAATTCAGTACCGGAGAATTCTTCAAATCGGAAGCAGAAAAATTGCATATTACTGCTGGCGCAGGTCTCAGGGTAGTTATGAATGAAAATTTTATTGTAGCTATAGACCTTGGAAAAGCATTCAATGAGCAGGATGGCGGAATGGGGTTCTATATGGGATTGAATTATTTGTTTTAGGAGACATGAACTCACCCCCCGCCCCCCTCTCTAAATCTTAAAGAGGGGGTGTAATGCATTATATATTAGATAGTTCCCCCTCTTTACGAAGTAGAGAGGGGGAAAATAAGGGGGTGAGTACATGAAGCTTTCTTTTTAAAATCCCTTGAGGAAATAAATGCAGCCATAACTGCAAGGGTGGTGACAGACAGAATAACAATAACATTTTCGAATTCTTTCGGTGCCATAAGACTTAATCCGACGGAAAGAGAAATAGGGGAAAAGCAAAACAGACAAAAAGCAGGATAACAA
>DATKXL010000197.1:0-8355 GCA_035529055.1 Bacteroidales bacterium | reverse complement strand
GGGCAAATAATGGATCGTACTCAATTGCCTTATCATACATCCTGATCGCATCATCAAAACTCGTCGAATCAGAGTACTTGTTTCCCCTCATAAGGTGATACCATGCTTCGTCACGGATTTTATTGCCGGAAATATATGTGGAATAAGCATTGAAATTTCCGGTTGGTCCCTTCTCAATTTTCTTAATTTCTTCCGGTGTAAGAACCAGGTCCAGTTCATCAGCGATCTTTTTCGCAATCTCGATCTGAACAGCCAGAATATCCTTTGTATTGCCTTCATAAGTCTCACCCCAGAGATGTCCATCCTTAGCTGCACGTATCAGCTGAACACGGATTCTTAACTGATCATCAATTAATTGTGTGCTACCCTCAACCAGAAAATTAACATTGAGCTCTCTTGCAATTTCAGGACTGGTTTTATCTGTTTCCTTATACTGCATTATTGAAGTTCTTGACCGGACATCGAATCTTTTGATTTTATAAAGCTGCATAATAATTTCATCAGTTATGGCATCGCCGAACCATGCATGCTCTAATTTGTCGCTCAGATTTTCAAAAGGCAGTACTGCTATTGATTTATCAAGTTTACTTATTTCATATGTTCCTATTCCTCCTTTTATAATATTGAAAAGAACAAGGGCAATAATCACAATGCCGCTTAATAGAGTGGTGCCTTTCCATGCCCTGAGCTCCACTTCGGTTTTATGCTTCTTTTTGGCACTCACCGGTTTTGTCTTTTCAATTCCGCCCGGTGTAATATCGAAGAACCAGGAGAAGATAGCTGTTAGAGGAAATCCGATCGCAAGCAGAATAATAATAAATGTAGTGGTCCATTCAGGCAGTAATAATGCCGGGGCCAGAATTTCAACTAGTTGAAGTATTACGAATGCAGTTGCCGCATATACAACAATCACCCGGTTAGTCTTGCGCCTTTTGAGCTCTTGCCAGAATCTGGAGAATTTATTGGATTTTTCAACCATTTCTCCGGGCGTATGTCGTTTAAAACAATAAAGTTATGCCAACAAATTAACAAATCCAAAAGTATTTTATTTAACTTTTGTTGGACAAAGAATCAGATAATATTTATTTTAAAGGATGGAAGGCAGATTTCTTAATCTCTGAAGAATACATCCACTTCAGCGGTCTCTCTTTTGAAATCGACCCTCCTGACTTTGATCCTTAATACTTCCTGCCCTAATTTGGATGAGATATCTTTTAACAGCTTACTCTTGTTACCGGGCTTCAGCAGGTCAAGATCATCATAAATAATCGAATGTTTATTGAATGAATTTTTACGCAGAAACTCCTCGAGAATGAAGACAGCACCAAGAATTATGACATTAATGATAAATACACCTATAAATGGGAACATAAGCATATCAAAAGTGTTGATCACCGAAACCCCGATCGTTGTAAAGATGTAAGCCATGTCCTTTACACTGAAATTCCTGGTCCTGAACCTGAGTATAGTAAAAATGGCGAACAACCCAAGCCCCATGCCTATTGCTATGTCCACCTCTCTGAGCATGGAACATATAAAGAAGACTATGATACCTATGAGGAAGAAAGTAAAAAGGAAATTCTCCTTTTTGGAGTATCTGAAATAAATGATGCGGATAAGAATAAAAATAAAAACCATATTAACAGAAAACCGCAACAGGATACCCCAGACAGAGGGGCTGCTAAGACTTAATAAATTTTCGGACATGGGTAGGAGGTTTTAGGATTCATTACTACAATTCATAAGACTATCTGCACTCTTTATAAATTGGTTTAATTTTAAAGAATTGCTGATATAAAAATATGTTATAAGAAAATAATATCCAAAACAAAATTAAAATTGATGCTTAAAAAATGTCAACAGCCCCAGTGTAGTGATTTACAATACTATTATTTTCTCCTCCTCATTAAGAAGGAGTATCCCTCTATAGCGGGAGGAGGAGGTGGTTTTTGATTGATACTCCTTATATTTCTTTTAACCATTCCTCAACAGTCTGAGGACTCAGACCTGATAAACCCAGTTTATTCTTCTTGTTGAATCCGTTAAGATCATTTGCCAGCTTACCTGCCTTTTCAACCTCCTTAAGGCTTGCAACAGTTGCAAATCCAAGCTTCCGGAGGGGCTCTATCCACTCTTCCGGAATGCCAAGTTCCATATATTCTTCCTTTGGACTTTCGGCTTTAGTCTTGTGAACCAGAGGTTTCATCTGTGGGAAAAAGAGTACATCCTGAATTGAGGGCTGGTTGGTAAGGAGCATTGTGAGCCTGTCGATACCAATACCCATCCCTGAGGTAGGAGGCATGCCATACTCAAGTGCCCTCACAAAGTCGTGGTCAATGAACATGGCTTCATCATCCCCCTTTTCTGAGAGCCGGAGCTGATCCTGGAATCGCTCCATCTGATCAATGGGATCATTAAGCTCGGAGTATGCATTGGCAATCTCTTTTCCGTTTATCATCAGCTCAAACCTCTCTGTAAGGCCGGGCTTGCTGCGATGCATCTTGGTCAAAGGGGAAGTCTCTGCAGGATAATCAGTGATGAAGACAGGCTGTATATAGTTATGTTCGCATTTTTCCCCGAATATTGTATCTATAAGCTTCCCTTTGCCCATTTCGGGAGTATGCGGAACGCCAAGCTCATCGCACACATTTCTTAATAAGGCCTCATCCATGCCTGAAATATCTATTCCGGTATTTTCCTTAATGGCATCGAGCATGCTAATCCTTTTGTAAGGAGGATTAAGATTAATTATCTTATCACCATATACTACCTCTGTTTTTCCGTAAAGATCGAGCGCCGCTTTCTTTACAATCTCCTCCGTAAAATTCATCATCCAGTTATAGTCTTTATAGGCGACGTAGATCTCCATCACGGTGAACTCAGGATTATGGGTGCGGTCCATTCCTTCGTTCCGGAAATCTTTTGAAAATTCGTAAACACCTTCGTACCCGCCAACTATAAGCCTTTTGAGGTATAACTCATTTGCAACTCTCAGATAAAGAGGGATATCAAGAGTATTGTGATGTGTTATGAATGGCCGTGCAGCAGCTCCGCCCGGTATCGGCTGAAGGATGGGTGTCTCAACCTCAAGATATCCGCGTGAATTGAAAAGCTCGCGCATCGACTGCATAACCTGTGTCCTCTTACGGAATACATCACGGACATGCGGATTTACTATAAGATCAACATAGCGCTGACGGTAACGCATCTCAGGATCGGTAAAGGCATCATAAAGAACACCGTCTTTTTCTTTTACGATCGGCAGAGGATGGATTGATTTACAGAGAAGTGTGAATTCATGAACATGAACAGTTATTTCGCCCACCTGTGTTTTGAAAACATGCCCTTTAACACCAATAATATCACCTATGTCAAGGAGCCGTTTGAAGACACTATTGTACATCGTCTTATCTTCCCCCGGACAAATATCATCACGACGCACATAGATCTGGATCCTGCCTGAAGAGTCCATAATCTCGGCAAATGAGGCATTCCCCATTATGCGCCTGTTCATTATCCTTCCTGCAAGGCAGACATCATGAAAGTTGTTTTTTTCAGGGCTGTAATTATCAAGAATATCCTGAGCGAATGCGTTGGTCTTATACTCAGCAGCAGGATAGGGATTAATTCCCAGTTTTCTCAGCTCCGCAAGAGATTCCCGTCTGATCTGCTCCTGTTCACTTAATATCTGATTGCTCATAAATTCTGAAGATTTGTGCAAATATAGAAAAATTCAATTTCCCGGGATAAGATGATTCTTAACCTTTTAATGCACTTATTTCAGCATTGAACTTTTCGATGATAAGCCTGGTTACAGGTCCGGGGACCCCTTCCCCGATACTGTTCCCGCCAATATCAATAACAGGCGTTATTTCGGCAGAGGTATTTGTGATAAAGGCTTCCTGAGTGAACCTGAGTCTTTTTTCTTCGAGTGCCTCTTCTCTTATGTTAATGCCGGCATCCTGTGCTATCCGCAGTATATTTTTGCGGGTAACACCTGAAAGTACCCAATTTGATTCCGGATGTGTGTAAAGGGTTTTGTCGATTACAAAAAAAATATTTGAGCGCGTTCCTTCTGTTATAAAACCGTTACGAACGAAGATACACTCCTTCAATCCATTTTCGCAAGCTTCCTGGAAGCTGATAGTGTTCGCAAGAAGAGCAACAGACTTGATATCACATCTGCTCCACCTGATATCCTCTTTTAACATAACCTTTATTCCGGCCTTTATTGAATCAATGTCGGGAACAAAACCCCAGGCACAGGCATAAAGTGTCGGATTGACCTCAGTTGAAGGAAAATGATGGGTGCGTTTTGCCACACCCCTGGTTACCTGGAAATATACCATTGCAGGCTGGGTCAGCAGGTTGTTCTGTTTAATAAGATCCTGTGCGATTGAAGGGAACATATCCGCGTCAGCCCAGTTGATCCGCAGTTCTCTCATGCTTCGTTTAAACCTGCTAAGATGGCTGGTCATGTCGTAGAAAGATCCTTCATACCATCTCACAACTTCATATATGCCATCTGCAAAAAGAAAACCCCTGTCATCAGGGCTGATCTTTATCTCGCTTTTTGGAAGCAGTTTTCCGTTGAAATATGCTATTTCCATGGTTATGTAATTATTTGGATATATTGGTTTAATATTCGTTTTTTCCCCCAACCTCCTTTCTTTTCGCCCCCCACCCCCCCTAAAGGGGGGCTAATTGAGTGCTATGATTTAACCCCCCTTTAGGGGGGCAGGGGGGTAAGCATGGTTTGGGAGAAAAATTGTAATTAATTCTATATTAGCTATTCCCCGGGTTCAATAATTTCAGTTTTATAATCAATTGCCGACCTTGCCTCCTCAGGTGAAGAGAAATTACCACAGGCAGCCTGCACGAACAGTGAAGCTCCAAGTACCGTGGTCTCTTTACCTTCTATTATTTTTACGGGTACTCCGGTATAATCAGCTCTTAGCCTGTTCCATAGCCTGTTTTTTGAGCCGCCTCCGACACACAGGATACTTTCAGTTTTGAAACCGCCTGCTTTTTCAAGAGCTTCTTTTCCCTCAACCAGTCTTGCAGAGAGTGCTTCAAGCATAGCCCTGTATATTTCATCACGTGTCGATTCCATAGTAAGACCATGTATCTGGCCTCCCGGCTTGCCTTTAAGCTCTTCATAGAATTTAGGAATGACCTTCACCCCGTTGCATCCGCGGGGAACCTTTTCAGCGCCTGATATCATAAATTCATAAACATTATCCCTTATATCATTGTAAAGATTTCTTCGGGTCCACTCAAGAACGCCGGAAGCAATCCATTGATTGCCAATATTATACAATCCGCGTCTTGAGTCAAGCTCTGTAGTGATTGACATTTCAAGCTGCTCCTTTCCCGACTTAAAACTTTCAGACCGTACCATGAGTATCTCCCAGGTACCTGAACTCAGAACCGGTTGATTCTTTTCAGCTCCCGAACCAAAAATTGCAAACTGAGTGTCATGACCGGTAGCTACAACAGGAGTTCCGGAAGGAAGAGCTGTCTGGGATGAGGCTTTCCCTGAGATCTTTCCGATAATGGCTCCTGTCTCAACGGGAGTTCCCATTTTCTCTCCGGGAAATCCTATTTTTCCTGAAATATTTTCTGAAAATTTTCTTGACAGGAGATTTGTCATCATTGATGTGCCTGCCATCGTTATATCATTCACCATCTCTCCGGTAAGAAGAAATGTAATTATTGATGGCAGGAATAAGAATCTGTAACTTTTTTCGACTATTTCCGGCTTTTGTTCGATAAACCAGATCAGTTTATTGATTGTATTAAAGGTAAATGGCAGTACCCCACTCTCTTTGTACAGGTCATCCAGGGCAATGTATTTCCCTATATCTGACATAATGGGATTTGTCCTCTCGCATTGCCACGAGATAACGGGATACAGCATCTTCCCTGATTTGTCAAAGAAGGTACCATCAACACCAAAAGTAGTTACAGTCACACCGACGATATTATCTGGATTTATCTGACTGACAACCTTTTCAGATGCATGGCACATCTTGTCCCAGATCTCATTTACTTCCCATATGCGGTAAGAGGGATAAAAAGGGTCGGGCTGAGTATTGTTAGGGTAAGATTCTGAAGCGAGTATATGGCCTTTACTGTTGATGGCAATAACTCTGACATTTGTTGCTCCGCAATCGAATACGACTACCAGATCCCTTGTTTGCATAAATAATGTATTGCTCTTTATCCCAGGTCTTTAAGGAATGACATTGATGCTCCTGCAGCAATCAGGGCCACGATATAAATAGAAATAACAATTATAATCATAACTCCGATATAAGAAAAGTAGAGCCTCAGGTTTTTAGATGCCTTAAGAAGCTCCTGTTTATCCAGAGTCTGGACAGCATTCCGTGTATGACGGGAGAAGCGGAAAAGAAAAAATACCGGGAAGAAATAAATTGCCGCAATAACAATAAATAATATGATCATTGCAGATTCAGGTATTCCAAGATTCACTTCTTCCGACTTAAAAGCGGAAAGGAAAAGGCTTGTAGTGAGACCCGCAACAATAATCAATCCGAGAAAGATAAAGCCGAGCACGGAAAGAAACATTGACCATTTTCTTGCAGCATTCAGATTTCTGATGGTCTCTGGTCCGATCTCTATTTTTTTGTCTTCAGTATTATTTTCCATGATGGTTTAATTATTTATCTGTATAAAGCTCCATAAGTCTGACATGCCCTGTAGTCGGATCCCTCGTTGTCCATTCCAAATGCTCTCCAGGCGCTTGGTCTGAAAACTTTTTTCTCATCGATATTATGCATACAGACCGGTATTCTCAGTATTGATGCCAGAGTGATGAGGTCAGCACCGATATGTCCATAGCTTGAAGAGCTGTGGTTTGCGCCCCAGTTAGCCATTACCGAATAGACATCTGCAAAAGCTCCCTTCCCTGTGAGCCGCGGAGCAAACCAGGTAGTCGGCCATGTCGGATCAGTCCTGTCCGACAGGATCTTATTTACTTTTTCCGGTAACTCAACAGTCCATCCTTCTGCAATCTGCAGAACAGGGCCAAGTCCCTTGACAAGGTTTACCCTTGAGATTGTGAGGGGCATGATTCCTTTCGTAAAGAACTGTGAAGAGAAACCTCCGCCCCTGAAATAACCTGTGTTTGCAGGAGGCCACACTGTGGCTTTCAGACACTCAGCAGCATCCTTTGTGGTAATTTCATAAAAAGGTTTAATGCAGGGTTCCCCCTTTCGGGTCTGCCGGCCGGAGAAGTCGAGTGCTGATGCTCCTGAGTTAATAAGATGAATGACGCCATTGGAAGCAAGTCCTTCGGGCTTCTTCCCTGTAACTCTCTTTATTGCATCAGGGCTCCAGTATGTGCGTATATCTGAGAACATCTGGGCACTGTTGGTAAGAAGATAACCGAACAGCATCGGAACTCCGTTCATGGCATCATTTTCTGTTGCAACAATATATGGAGGCCGGATGCCATTCCAGTCGAATGAGGAACAAAGAATTGCTTCAAGAAAATCACCGTTTGGCATATGATCGGTCCATTGACGCTGTCCCTGGAACCCGGCAAGAATTGCATTGTGCCCCAGAGCCTCTTCTCCGAATCCGAGTTTCTTCAGCACAGGATTCCCGACCATCAGATCGCGGGCTATAAGCGTCATCTTGACCACAATCTCCCATTCCTTGTCTTTCTGTGCACTTGATTTGGGTTTTGAGTTCAGATCAGGTCCTTCCTTGCAGTTTTTCTTTGTCCATTCAAGCGCTTTTTTGAATTCAGCCTTGTCAAATATCTCTTCGTTCAGACGACGATTGAATTCGCTCATATCAATATATTCGTTTCTCATGCCAAGATACTCCTGGAAAAAATCTTCCCGGACAATGGACCCCGCAATTCCCATTGAGACAGACCCCATAGAAAGATATGATTTGCCTTTCAAGTAAGCAACAGCCAGACCCGAGCGTACAAACCTTAAGATCTTTTCGCTGACATCATCAGGAACAGTCATGTCTCCAATGTCCTGTACATCATGACCATAAATACCGAATGCCGGTAATCCTTTCATCGTATGACCTGCAAGCGCGGCGGCAAGATAGACTGCTCCGGGTCGTTCAGTACCGTTAAATCCCCAGATTGCTTTTGGCATCTCTGTATCCATATCAATTGTTTCACTGCCGTAGCACCAGCATGGAGTTACAGTCAGACTGACTCCCACACCGGCTTTCCTGAACTTCTCTGCACACATTGCCGCTTCGGCCACACCTCCTATGCAGGTGTCGGCTATTACACACTCAACAGGCTTTCCGTTGGGATACTTCAGATTTTCGGATATCAGGTTGGCTGCAAGCCTGGCCATA
>DATKXL010000196.1:0-2335 GCA_035529055.1 Bacteroidales bacterium | reverse complement strand
ACTGATTTCCACGGATTTCAACTCCGTGATACTCCGTGGTTAAAAAAGACTTACTAATTATACCTTCTGGATTTCTCTGATTATCTCCTTCCCTCTTAGAAGGGCTTCCTCATTTACGGGAATCAGATGGTGGTACCTTTCGGGAAGTGATTTTTTAAGACCTTTAATCACATTTTCAAGCTTAATAATCGGTTTGATCTTGAGAAAACCTCCTAACACTATCATATTGAACGTCTTTGGACTATTCATTTTTGCAGCCTCTTCCGCTGCGTCAACCCGGTAAATTGTAATATCTTTTCTTTCCGGATGCCTGGTTATTCCGTTAGTGTCATAAATGAGGACTCCTCCGGGTTTGATTGAATTTTCAAATTTATCAAGTGACTGCTGGTTCAGAAAAATTGCAGTATCAAAATGTTTTATAATTGGTGAGCTGATACGTTCGGTGCTTATTATCACAATAACATTGGCAGTGCCGCCGCGCATCTCGGGGCCATATGATGGCATCCAGCTGACTTCCATATCCTGCAACATACCTGAATATGCCATAATCTTGCCCATCGACAGTACACCCTGTCCTCCAAAGCCGGCGATAATAATTTCTTCAGTCATTTTTTTCAGAATTAATGATTTATTGAGCAGGTTGTTCCTCAGGTGTTTTGAGATCTCCGAGAGGATAGTAAGGGAACATATTCTCTTCCATCCATTTATTTGACTGGACAGGCGTCATTTTCCAGCCTGAAGGGCAATTAGAGACAATCTCAACAAAGCAAGTACCTTTGTTAAGCCTCTGATACTGTATTGCTTTTCTCATTGCTTTTTTTGTTTTCCTTACATTTGCCGGAGTATGTACACTCTGCCGGGTAACATAATAGGTACCCGGAAGGGTAGCGACAATATCTGTCATTTTCAGAGGATTACCCATTATTTTAACATCTCTGCCATAGGGAGATGTGGATGATTTCATCCCGGGTAAGGTTGTCGGAGCCATCTGTCCTCCGGTCATTCCGTAGATCCCGTTGTTGATGAAAATTATAAGTATATTTTCTCCACGGTTACAGGTATGGATAGTCTCAGCAGTGCCGATAGCGGCAAGGTCTCCATCACCCTGGTAGGTGAAGACAAATTTCTCTGGCATCAGCCGTTTGATTGCAGTAGCAACAGCAGGTGCACGACCGTGTGCAGCCTCCTGCCAGTCAATGTCGAGAAAGTTATACAACAAAACAGAACAGCCGACCGGAGATACTCCAATGGATTCTGACTGAAGTCCTTCTTCATCAATTATTTCAGCAAGAATACGATGAGCAGTGCCATGCCCGCATCCCGGACAATACGATAGAATATTATCTGTCATAATCCTGGTTTTTTTATAAACCAGATTTTCGGGTTTTATTATTTCCTTTATTCCAGTAGCTTCAGCCATATCTTAACCTCCCATAATTTTTGATTTCAGATTTTCAACCACCTCTTCAGGTTCTGTCACGATACCGCCCATTCTTCCAAAATGATAAACTGGTACTTTCCCGCCAACAGCAAGGAGAACATCTTCGACCATCTGACCGGCGCTCATCTCAACAGAAAGAATTATTTTAACTTTTCCTGAAAGTTCATTGATACGTTTTGTGGGAAACGGGAAAAGAGTAATTGGCCTTAGCAAGCCAACCTTAATACCTTGCCCACGGGCAATCTGTATCGATTTCTGGCATACCCTGGCGCTTGTTCCGTAAGCTACCAGGAGGTATTCTGCATCCTCGCACTGAAACTCTTCATAACGAACCTCATTTTCCCTGATCTTATTATACTTGGCAACAAGTTTCTGATTAAATTTTTCCTGAGCGTATGGATCCAGGTCGAGTGATGTAATAACATTTCTTTCTCTGGTTGGGGGTTTACCTGTTGTAGCCCAATCCGGAACCTCTTTTGATCTCTCTTTCTGAGGGCCGAGGTACACTTTTTCCATCATCTGCCCAATGGCTCCGTCGGAAAGTATTATAACGGGATTACGATATTTGAAGGCAAGGTCAAAACCAAGTCCGACAAAGTCAGCCATCTCCTGAACGGAAGCAGGTGCGAGCACTATAAGATGGTAATCTCCATGTCCGCCACCCTTTACTGCCTGAAAATAATCAGATTGCGCAGGCTGGATGGTGCCAAGACCAGGCCCTCCCCTCACAACATTAACTATAAGGCATGGAAGTTCAGCACCTGCAATATATGATATACCTTCCTGTTTCAGACTTATTCCCGGGGATGATGAAGTTGTCATCACCTTTTTACCACATGCAGCACCTCCGTAAACCATATTTATAGCGGCTATCTCGCTTTCAGCCTGAAGGAC
>DATKXL010000195.1:0-11491 GCA_035529055.1 Bacteroidales bacterium | reverse complement strand
ACTATCAAGGATGACTTTTTCGCATCAAATGGTACGATTATTGTTCCTTGAGCAGCTTTACAGGGTATTTACAATTATCAGAGGAGAACCTTATCATCATAAATAATCCTATCGACATATTATGAAAGGCAAAAGAGCGGGATTAATACTTGGCATTTCAACCTTTGTCCTGATCATTCTTGCTCTGGCAGCTGAAACGGTCTATTTCAGCGACTTTGAATACCATTTCAGAACCAGGAGATTTAACAAGATCCTCGGACAGAAAGAAAAGGCTTTGGAGGATTGTCTAAATGGTGTGAAACCTTTTCTTGCACTGGGTGAAAGTCAGCGGTCCGGTATGGAAAACAAACTCTTTTCAGTTGCCGGGAAGCACCAGATAACTATTGTGGAATATTTAGAAAACAAACTTGTTAACTGGTCAGATAATAAGTTTGATGTACCTTATATCCTGAACGACTCACTTTATACCAAACCCCTGATCTTTATCCAGAACGGATGGTTCCTGACTCAGTCGGTGCAGGCAGGCAATGAACGGGTAATAGGTCTGCTGAGATTAAGAACCGATTATGACTATGAGAATGACATTATAAGAAATGGGTTTGAGAAGGATTTTGAGATACCTGGCAAAACAGAATTCAGGATTGATAAAGAGGCATCCGATTTCCATGTTTTTAAAAGAGATGGTACTTTCCTTTTCTCCCTTATTTTTCCTGCTGACAAAGAAAACACCTATCTGATTCTTATCCCGCTGATATTATGGACATGTGTCTTCATTATGCTGCTCTTTAATATCCTTAGGTTAGTCATAGTGTTATCAGGCCTCGGCAGGAATGTTATTGCAGTAATATGCTGTTTCCTGATCCTGGCTGCTTTTTACCTGATAGTTCTTTTGTCAGGTAAACCTGAAGTACTTAATCAAACCGGACTCTTTTCCCCTTACATGTACACATTGAATAAGGCTGTCCCTTCGCTTGGGCACCTGTTGATTCTGAGTATTTTACTGTCAGTATTTTTCTATGTTTTTTACAAATTTTTCCCTCTCCGGCAGAGGGCGGCTGAAGCCGGCACCCGCAATTATCTCTATCTTACTTTAATGCTGGTTCCGGGTGCTTTGTTAATCCTGTTGTATCACATTATCTTCAGTCATCTTATTTTGAATTCCAATATAAATTTCGAAACCTATAAAGTACTAAAAATAAATTTTTTCAGCATATCAGGTTTTGCCTCTCAGCTGCTGCTCTTTCTGGGTCCGGTTTTATATATTCTTAAAGTCTTTCAGTCAGCCGGAGCATTGGGTTCAAAAAAAGTGTTTTCAGCGATAGCCATCTCAATGGTTGTACTGCCGGCAGCTCTCTGGAATGAACCTGTTGTTTCAATACCGCTGGCACTATTCTATTTTATAACTGCTGCAGGCTTATATATTCTTGGAAAAAGTGAGTCAGGCACCTTTAATACAACAGTTATTCTTTCTCTTGTTTTCGGATTCTATTCTCTTCTTATTATAACGATGCTTTCAGAGAAGAAAACAACCGAAAAACTTAAAATACAATCAGTTACTTTATCTACGGAAATTGATCCCGAAGCTGAATACCTTTTACTTGATATGTGGCCGGAGATCTCTCAGGATTCTTTGCTCCGAAACCTGATGAATGTTGAATATTTCGAAAGAGATGATTTTGAAACAATATCGGATTACTTACATGAGGCCTACTTTGGAGGTTACTGGGCCAATTTTAATTTTAACATATACTTATGCAGAAGGGATGACTCTCTGCAAATCGGACAAAGCGGCATAGCCTATGAGGATTGTTTCGTTTTCTTTGACGACCGGATCCGGAAGGACGGACACCTGCTGACAGGTACTGGTTTCTATTTTATCGATAATCAGAAGGGCAGACCGAATTACCTTGGCAGGTTATTCGTTGAGACAGAAAAGGATATTACCAATGGGATATTTATCGAATTATACAGTGATATTAATCTCCAGCAGGCAGGATACTCCGAACTGCTCCTCGATAAGAAATATCACGGTTATGCCAGGCTGGAAGAGTATTCTTTTGCAAAATATATTGACGGGGAGATTGTGATCAGAGCGGGAGAATTCCCATTTAATAAAACTGATGATGAATATGTAAACAGGAATTCTGATTACAGGATTTTTAATACCGGCGGCTTCAAACATGTTCTCTTCAGAAACGGGAATGTTACTGCAATAATAAGCAGACCAGTGCTTTCGGCAGGGAATCTAATTATTTCTTTCGCCTATCTTTTTGTTTTCATTTTCCTCTTCTCCAACCTTATTATGCTGATAATCCGGAGGCCTGTTCTTGAAAGGATATCCAGTCTTAATTTCAGGCAGAAGCTCCAGATGTCATTTATCGGCATCCTTTTATTTGCTTTCATACTGATTGGGATGGTGATTACTTCATTTACAATCCGGCAGTACCAGACTAAACATTATGAAAACATCAGGGAGAAGATGAATTCAATCTATCTTGAACTGGATAGCAAAATTTCGATGGAAAAGAATCTGACTTCAGGATGGAGAAGCGGTTCCTTTTCCTCGCTGAATGATCTTCTGGTCAGGTTCTCAAATATTTTTAATACAGATATAAACCTTTATGATTTGAATGGGTACCTTATAGCAACTTCACGGCCCGAAATATTTTACCGCAACCTTACCAGCCGAAGGATGAATAACATAGCCCATTCAAATCTTACGCACCTTACCCTAAGTGAATATTTCCAGACAGAAAAGATCGGCAGCCTGGAATATATCTCCGCATATATGCCTTTTTACAATTACGACAGTGAACTGCTGACCTATCTGAACTTGCCTTATTTCAGGTTGCAAAGCATTCTTACAAGAGAGATATCCAACCTGATTGTTGCTGTTATTAATTTTACACTACTGCTTATCGTCATCACGATGGGCCTAATTGTGTTTATCAGCGGCCGGCTCACTTCTCCGCTGACCATGCTTAGCAGCGGCCTTGCCTCTGTTGAGCTTGGAAAGAAAAGTGAACACCTTTATTATAAGGGGACAGATGAGATTGGAGAGCTGGTAAAACAATATAACCGAATGGTTGATGAACTGGATGACAGCGCTAAGAAGCTCGCCAACTCCGAAAGAGAATATGCATGGCGTGAAATGGCCAAGCAGATCGCTCATGAGATAAAGAATCCTCTGACCCCAATGAAGCTGAATGTACAGCAGCTTTTTAAATCATGGAGGGATGGAGTTCCCGGCTTTGAAAAAAAACTGGAGAAATTCACAAGAAACCAGATAGAGTATATCAATAATCTTTCTTCAATTGCCACAGAGTTTTCAGCCTTTGCCAAGATACCGGCAAATAATCCTGTCGAGGTGGATCTTGTTGAACAGATCAAAACAACCCTTGAACTTTTTAAGAACAGTGATAACATCACACTTAAGGTAGGCCGGCCGCAGGAAAACAAAATTTTCATTTATGCTGACAAAGAGCATCTTAACGGAGTTTTTTCAAACCTGATAAAGAACGGTATTCAATCCATACCTCCGGGGGAAGAGGGAATAATAAAAGTGAATGTGGAAATAAAGGATGAAAAGGTTATCGTCTCTGTTTCCGATAACGGGACAGGCATTCCCGAATCTCTGCAGAATAAGCTGTTCACTCCTAATTTTACGACCAAATCCTCAGGAACAGGACTAGGTCTTTCAATTGTAAAAAGATATGTTGAGAGTGCGAACGGAAGGATATGGTTTGAATCGGAAACTGATAAAGGATCAGTCTTTTACATAGAATACCCGGTTTTGTGTATTGGTGAAAAACAAGCATAACATAATGAGTCTGATCTAAGTCACATGGATTATTCAATAATTTAGTTATATTTAACGTTTTTATTCTGGGTTTTAATTAAAGACTATATGTCTTGCTTTAATAAAAGGTTGATCATTAGCTTGTTAATGCTAATAAGTTTTAGCGGATACCTGATATCCCAGACCAGAATCAATAATATCATAAACCAATACGCTAGAGTTACTTCGATAGGAGTTGATTATGTGATTGTTAACGATGCTGCCCAGGTTGCCCAGTTTATAGCAGGTGATACTGTTCTGCTTATCCAGATGAAGGGTGGAATAAGCATTGTTGACGAAACGGCAAGTTTTGGCCTGGCACATAACATAGTTGGAGCCCCCGGTAAATATGAGTTCCTGATCGTAAACAGTGTTATTCCTGCCACGAGGAGAATTAATCTCAGGAACAACAGGGTCAATTCTTATGATGTTAGCGGGGTGGTACAGTTAGTAAAAGTACCCTCATTCAATACAGCCCTGGTTGATGGACAGCTGACCTGTGCACCATGGGACAGTATAGCAGGCACAGGCGGGGTTCTGGCGATGATTGTGGGAAGACGCCTTGCTCTGAATGCAAATATTGATGTTTCAGGTAAAGGGTTTAAAGGGGGAGCAGTTGTAACGGGATCAGGCCTCTGTGTAGAATCAAATCCTTTGAGGTTTGATAAGTTCGGATTTCACAGGGATTCACTCAATTCAGGTTTCAAAGGTGAAAGTCAGATGGTTACCGGATTACTGGGACTTTTAACTCCTTATCCCATTTATCCCAATTATGCAAAGGGTAAAGGAAACAATTTCACAGGCGGAGGTGGCGGTAACGGCAGGTTTTCAGGGGGTGGCGGAGGATCAAATTATGGTACAGGAGGGAAAGGCGGACGGGAAGTAAATACATGTACCCCTTTTCCCGACGATGGTGGCATCGGAGGACGCCAGGTTAAGAATTCCATTCTGGATTTCAATATTTTTCTTGGCGGCGGCGGAGGATCATCAACTTATCTCACAGGCGCAACACCTTCTCCCGGCGGAAACGGAGGAGGGATAGTAATAATCGTCTGCGATACACTGATAGGTAACGGATTTGGTATTTTTTCTAACGGATCAACACCGGGAACTGCAAGCTCAAATGCCGGAGCGGGCGGTGGAGGCGGAGGTGGCTCCATAGCTCTCTGTCTTCAGAGCTTTTCAAAATACTCAGCTCCTGTATCTTCATTGAATATCTTTGCGAGGGGCGGAAACGGCGGAAATAATCTCGGATCGTTCGGTGAAGGCGGCGGAGGAGGCGGTGGTTTGATATGGCTGAACAATACTACATTACCCCCAAATGTATCAAACTCAGTTGCAGGAGGCTCCCCGGGTACAAGGGTCGGTGCCCCGACTGCCATTGCCGGATCGCAGGGTGAAGTAACCGCTTTTATACCTGTTCTTACAGGATTCCTGTTTAACTCAGTCAGATCTTCCTTAACCGGGAACCAGATTGATTCAATATGCTCCAATGTTGTTCCAAAACGGTTTACCGGCACCATGCCGGTGGGAGGTACTCCTCCATATACATACACCTGGGAGAAAAGCTATGATCAGATAACATGGACCCCTGTTTACAACGGCCCGGATTCAATAAATTACACGCCGACTCTCCTGGAGACAAATACAGTATATTTCAGGAGAATAGTAACTGACAGCGATATAACTCCAATGGTGGATATCAGTAAAGCTGTCCGGATTATTGTTCATCAGTTTATAAAGAATAATGTGATCGGAAATACTGATACCTTATGTTATGGCCAGAATCCTCCCGAACTGAATTCATTGCTTCCCCTGCTCGATGGTAACGGTGATTATACTTATATATGGGAGGTCAGCCTTGATAACACCTCTTATAGCCCGGCAGGATCGGTAACAGAAAACTATCTTCCCCCTCCCGGTCTTACCCGGACTTCGTGGTACAGACGCATTGTTAATTCAGCAAGATGTGTTGATATAAGCTCTCCGGTCAGGATTACCGTGCTTGATACAATAAGCAATAACAGGATTAATACCCCGCCGCAGGAGATATGCGAAGGAATGTTATTTTCCGATCTGACTGGTACGATCCCGCCTGAACTTACAGGTGGTGATAATATTTACAGGTACAGGTGGCAGAGAAGCATTGACGGATTGGCCTGGGATACAGCTATAGGAACAACCAATGGTGCAAATTACAATCCCATTGAAAACATTCCCCCTTTCCCTGGCCAGGAATACTACAGAAGAGTAGTCTATTCAGGATCGGATAATGTATGTATCAACGTGGGTAAACCAGTACTTTTAACCATATATCCGGTAATTACAAATAATTTAATTACCTCGGGTAACCAGACAATCTGCGAGGGCGGCACACCATTACAGTTAACCGCCTCAACACCTCTGAACGGTAAGGGGCCGGGGTCGTACACCTATACATGGCAGGATAGTTCTAAAATACATACATGGGCGGATATACCTGGTTATGTATTTGTATCAAATCAGAACTATACTCCGCCCCCTCTGACGGATACAACACGATACAGGAGAATTGTTTATTCATCAGCCTGCTCCGATATAAGCAACTCGATTATTATCAATGTCCATGATGAAATAATTAATAATGATATTTCCCTTCTTTCAGGCACTCTTTCCGATACAACAATATGCAGCGGAGTAGTTCCAAACAGTCTTACAGGCGCACTCCCCTCAGGCGGATCAGGATTTCCGGGAGATTATGCATACCAGTGGTCCTCTTCGCCTGATAACCTAACCTGGACAGATATCCCAACCTCCGGAACCGGTTCTGATTATCAGCCTCCTCTGTTAACGGCGACTACCTATTACAGGAGAAGAGTAATTTCAGGACAATGTTCATCTGAAAGCAACCACATAAAAATAGAAGTATTGCCTTTAATACAGAACAACACTATTTCAGTTAATCAGGTTGTTTGTAAGAACACTTCCCCGGCGCCTCTTACACAAGCTGCCGGATCGACCTTATCAGGAGGCGGAGGTGCCGGCTCTTATTCATACCTCTGGGAAGAGAGTGCAGACGGTGTAGCATGGTATTCCGCAGCAGGACCAAATAATGCCTCAAATGGAAATTATCAGCCTCCACCCCTTACTATTCCCATGAAATACCGGCGAACAGTCAAATCCGGAGCCGGCGACTGTTGTACCAGCACCTCGAATGTCCTTGATATCACTATCGATTCAATCCCTGCAGGTTCAATATTTAATGCAGGCCCTGATACATCGATATACTCGTTTGACTATATAATTCAGATGGCTGCTGAACCTGTGCTGGCCAATGGTACCGGAAAATGGAGTGTTGTTGAGGGGAGCGGCAGCTTCCTTAATGATGGCGATAATCAAACCAGAGTCAGTGGTTTATCGAAGGGACTGAACAGGTTCCTGTGGACAGTCACCAAAGGAGCATGCAAGCTTGAAGATTTCGTAGATGTATTTGTTTACGATATGTTAATTCCTGAAGGATTCTCTCCCAATAATGATCCCGGAAACTATAATAATACATTTATTATTAATGGTTTGGATCTTTCAAACCAGACAGCCGAGTTGATAATTATCAACGGCGCCGGGAATGAAGTATATTCCACATCAAACAGAGATGGTAATATATGGAATGACTGGGACGGAACAAATGCAAAAGGGATCGACCTTCCGGAAGGCACCTATTACTATCTGTTGAAGATCACCTCTGAAGGGAACGGACAGGTCTTTAAGAAAAGCGGATTCATAATCCTTAAAAGATATTAGATGATGACTTATTTCAGACACAATAAGAAACTTTTTGAGGGTTGATGTATGAAAAGACTCAGGAGCGCCATAATAATATTTACCTCAGTTTGTTATCTTGCTGCCGGACAACAGGTTCCCGACTCTTCACGAATAAGCCTGGGTTTCCCTGTTTACAGCCAGTATCTTCAGAATGGCCTTGTAATTAATCCTGCGTATGCAGGAGCAAGAGAAGTTTTAAGCACTTTTTTGTCTTACAGGATGCAATGGATGGGAACCAGCGGGTCCCCATTAATCCAGTCTCTCTCTTTCCATTCGCCAATGAAGAATGAAAAGGTAGCCCTTGGTCTGGTAGCGCAATTTATGCAGTACGGTGTTACCAAATCAACAAGTATCTATGCGAATTATGCTTATCACATACGGCTTAAGAGGGGCAAACTTTCATTCGGCATGAAAGCGGGAACAGATATTTCGAACACAGATTATACCGGCTTGCTTCTTAATGATCCTGATGATCCGGTCTTCAAGACAAATGACAGGGCTTTTGTCCTTCCGAATGTAGGAGCCGGCATTTACTATTTCGAAGACAGATTCTTTGCGGGATTTTCAATTCCCTCTTTTTTCAGCTACCGCCGTTCAGGAACCGGCACAATTGTGCCTTATCATGGTTTTAATCAATACGACTTTCTGTTTTCGGCAGGAGCAGTTGTATCGATAGCACCTGTTCTGAAATTTAAGTCCTCAATACTTATTGATTACTCAATGCAGAACACAAAGAAGCTTACACAATTAGATATAAACGGTAATTTTATAATTGCGGACCTTATATGGGCAGGCGGCTCATGGAGAGTGTCGGAACAGGTCGCAGTCGGCATACTTCAGTTCCAGATAAATCAGCAGCTTATGCTGGGCCTCTCTTATGATTACCCGGTTGGAAGGATGAACACCTATTCAAAGGGATCAAGTGAGCTTATTGTAAGATATGAATTCAGATATAAAGTCAGTGCAGCCAATCCACGGTATTTTTAAATTGAGATGAAAAGGAACTTCAGAATTATATTATTTAATCTGTTACTGATTCTCTGCACAACGGATCTTTCAGCCCAGCTGGCTCCTGTTTATGAGGTTTCAAGATTATCGTTCAACTCATCCGCATTTAATGAAATTTCACCTGTAATTGTTAAGGATGGACTGATTTTTTGTTCCGATAAAAGGTTCAGTGGCATCAAGGACCGTACAGCTTTTGATGGTCGAAGACTCTTTAATATATATATTGTTGAGCGCAGAGATTCAACCGGCTGGAAAAAACCCAGGGAGTTAAACAGTGAAAGGAGTTCACTCTTTAATAATGGCCCTCTGTGCCTTGCTCCCGATGGCAGGAGTGTCTATTTCACTAGTGAGATTGAGACCGGAGAACAGGCAAAGAACCGGAAATATAAGAACCAAAGCGGAATATTTATAGCTGATCTCTCAGGTACAGAACTCCAGTCTATAAGGTCCTTTAAATATAATGACCCGCAGTTCAGCCTCGGGCAGCCATCAATCAGCAGTGATGGAAAATATCTTTTCTTCGCTTCTGACATGCCGGGAGGAGTCGGTGGTTCTGATATCTATTACTGTGAATTTATTAACGGTGACTGGGGCCCTCCGGTGAACCTGGGACCGGATGTCAATTCCCCCGAAGCAGATAATTACCCTTTTATGCATCCTTCCGGAAAGCTCTATTTCACATCAAACCGTCCAGGAGGACCGGGCGGCCTGGATATTTACTATTCATCGATGAGTTTTGGAAACTGGACAAAGCCTGTTCTGCTTCCAGACCCCATCAATACTTCCAACGACGATTTTGCATTTACCGCTGAAACAGATTTTCAGACAGGATATTTCGCGTCAAACCGGCGCAAAAATGATGACATCTATGAATTTAAATTCAACATTATAAGAAAAGAATCATGTGATCTTCTTGAAGAAAATAATTACTGCTATGAATTCATTGAGGAGAATGCTGTAAAATATGATACCATACCCTTTCATTTTGAATGGAAATTTGGCGACGGTAACAAAGCTGTCGGCCGCGTAGTTGAACATTGTTATTCAGGGCCGGGGACCTATGTTGTTCAGCTTGATGTGGTAAACCTTGTTACCAGGGAGATCCAGGAAAATGAAAAGATAGAAGTCCTTGTTGTTACGGATATTGAGCAACCGTATATTTCAGCACCCGAAATAATAGGTTCAGGCAGGATGATAAAAGTCAGTGCTGATAGCACAAACCTGCCAGACTGGAATATCACTCAATACTACTGGAATTTTGGCGACGAGACGATAGCTATTGGCAAAGAGGTTGAAAAGACATATCTGAATCCGGGTACTTACAACATTCAACTGATAGTATCAGAGAGTCCCGAAGCGGGAGGAGTGGTCAGGGAAGCATGTATTTCCAAAAATATTACGGTAATACGTAAACCCTGAATTGAAAATAATTATTTTTGAAGTCTGATGAAAGTGAATGCAATATTACAAAGGACCTTTTTCTTTTCATATTTGCTGGTAATAATTTCCTGGACTGAGGTGTCAGGACAGGCAGTTCCAGGGAAAGATGAGAATATTCCTTTTCTTGTAACCTTTGGACAGAATGGTGAAACATCCTGGGGTGATGATGATTTTGTATCGATCTTCTTTTTCACTATTCCAAAGGATTTCAACCAGCAGTTCTATATAAAAGTCTTTGACCCGGATGCTGGAGGAGAACATGATGAAATACAGGGCTTCTGGGATTCAAGAACCAGGTTCTCCGTATATGGGGGAAAAGGTGTTGACCCTGACAAGAATGAAGCATCGAAAGGATTGAAGGAAGGGGATAATTTCAAGACCGGAAACTTGTTGGCTTCCAGGGTTTTTGGCAATGAGGCCAGATATGATAACAAATACTATGCCTTTGGACCATTCAATCCTACAGAAGGGGATTATAACGAGAAGTGGCAAAGCTATATATTCAAAATTATCTGCGAAGGAATAAGCGGGGATGACGGCAATCTCTACAAATATTTTCTCAGTCGTGATCCAAACAATGAAATGCCGGTAGAGGGAGCAAATGCTTTTACCTATGAGTACACCTTCAGGATGTGGAATAACCTCAACAGTGTTGCGCATATATATCCTTATGTTGATACAGGTGTGATATTTATAAGGCAGAGAAATTTCGACTGGGATGATGATGGAAATATTCTGGTCGTTTCCCGGTATAAGCAGGGAATTCCTGTTCCTATCTCAAACGAAGATAACTGGGTTGAATCAAGAATACCGATTGAACCGGCAGAGGTTGGTAAATCACTTGACTTCCAGTTCCATAAAAAACAGGATGCCCTTGTCAGAAATAATAATGTTGTCGTTACTCTCGAAAACCAGAGAGGCGATGCACTTCAGTTCTTCAGTTCACCCATCGGAGGAGTCCCGGTTTATCAGCCGGCTACAGTAATAAGAAAAATACCGAAGAAATAAGAAAAATCTGATATGAGATTTTCTACAACCATCAAGATATTCGTCAGCACCATCGGGTGCTTATTTTTATTTTCAGGGATAATAAAAGGCCAGACTTACAGGTTTAAGAATTATGGCATTGAAAGCAACCTTCCAAGCAATGTTATTTATGCTTTGAACCAGGACGATGATGGTTACCTGTGGATAGGAACTACCGAAGGACTTTCAAGATTTGACGGATTTCAGTTTTTCAAAATCCACTTTCCCGATTCTGCTGCCGGACGATATCCTACAGCTTCACTTAAGGATAAAAACGGGACATTATGGTTCGGATGCAGCGATGGTTCGATCTTCTATTCTGACAGGAACAGGCTTAAACAGGTCAATCTTTCAAATACATTCAGCATAAGCCAGCTT
>DATKXL010000194.1:0-22229 GCA_035529055.1 Bacteroidales bacterium | reverse complement strand
TGCAAAATCGATAAGAGGTGAAACCTTTGTTCCGGGTGAATTTCCGACCGTTCATGATGGTGTCAGGGGGATGAAGTTCATCCATGCAGTTGTTGAATCAAACAGGATGGGGAATACATGGGTTAAGGTAGT
Organism: Bacteroidales bacterium; assembly: GCA_035529055.1. Lineage (GTDB taxonomy): Bacteria > Bacteroidota > Bacteroidia > Bacteroidales > VadinHA17 > LD21. The sequence goes on along the minus strand of DATKXL010000194.1, from coordinate 22,097 downwards.
TTAATTGTCTTGCGGTCATGCAGGTCTTGCAGGGCTTGCAGGTCATTTACCTGGCCAAGACTCACTTGACTTGCACGACTTGCACAAGTTGCACGACTTGAATAACAAGAATTATATATAATAACAAAAAAAGTAAACTAAAATGGAAAATCAGAAAAGATCAAACAACCAGGTCTCACGCCGCAGGTTTTTAACACTAACGGCCGCCGCCGCAACCCTGGCTGTAGTATCGGTAAATTTCAGTTTTGGAAGTGAACCAAAAAAAGCTAAAGTAAAAAAGCCTGATTCAAAGTATGGCGGGGTTCAGATAGGAGCCATCACATACAGCTGGCGAAGCATGCCGGGTAGTGCTGAGGATACCCTCAAGTATTGCCTGCAGTGCGGAATAAGTTCAATCGAGCTTATGAGCAATACCGCTGAGCAGTTTGCCGGTTTGCCCCAGGTAGCTATGCCGCGACCCGGCCTGGATGCAACAGAAGAGCAGAGAGCTGCTTTTCAGAGTGCAATGAAAGAGAATGCAGCAACTCAGCGTAAATGGAGGTTAACAGCACCTATGAGCAAATTTGAAGAACTCCGGAAAATGTACAATGATGCGGGAGTAAAAATACATATTGCAAAATTCTCTCCTGAGAACTGGTCGGATGAAGAGATTGACTACTCTTTCAGGGCTGCAAAAGCGCTTGGAGCTAAAGGAGTCTCAACAGAGATAGGAGATGTTGCCGCTCAGAAACTTGGACCTTTTGCACAAAAACATGGAATGCAGGTTATTTTACACCAGCATATGCAACCGGGACAGCCAGGCTGGACCTTCGATAAGTTCCTCGAGATGTCACCTGCAAATATGCTCAATTTTGATGTCGGCCATTATTTCGGTGCAACAGGGCTCCATCCCAACGGCATTATTGAAAGGTTACACGACAGGATCACCAGCATACATATAAAGGATAAAACCGGTCCTAAGGGTAATCCGGCCAATGCAAATATGGAATGGGGTAAGGGCGAGACTCCGGTTGCCGATATACTGCTGCTTCTCAAGAAGAACAAGTGGCCAATCAATGTAGATATCGAACTTGAGTATAATATACCCCAGGATTCCGACGCAGTTGCAGAGGTTAAAAAGTGTGTTGAGTACTGCAGGAATATCCTTGCCTGATAACAGGGTATCAGAATCTTTTGGTGTACGCGTGACAATAAGGCACCTTGCCGTTATTGAAATAATAATCCTGGTGATAACCTTCAGCCGGATAGAACTCTGAGGCTTTTGTTAATGCCGTAGCAACTTTTAATCCTTTACTCTTTAGTATAAAAATATATTTTTCGGCAATTCTTTTCTGGTCATCATTCAGATAGAAAATCTCTGATCGGTACTGCTCCCCTATATCGGGCCCCTGTCTGTCGACCTGAGTCGGATCGTGAATCTCCAAAAACAGTTTAAGGAGTGTTTCATAATTGTTTTTTTCAGGATCATAAATGATCTTTACTGCCTCAGCATGACCGGTTGTACCGGTGCATACCTCTTTATAAGAAGGGTTTTTTACATGCCCACCTGTATATCCTGATGTTACTGATATTACTCCCGGAGCTTTCTGAAGGTAATATTCTACTCCCCAGAAACAACCTCCAGCAAAAACTGCTGATCCGTATCTTCCTGCATCCAGCTGAGCCGCGACAAAATCAAGTGAAACTGAATTGACGCAATGTCTTATATTTTTTGATGTTAAACGTTCTCCCGTAAAAACATGGCCGAGATGAGCTCCGCAATTTGCACACTGAATCTCTGTTCTCATCCCGTCAGGATCGGGAAACCTGTTAACAGCTCCTTTTATTTCATCATCAAAACTCGGCCACCCGCAGTCGGATTGAAACTTATCGGCAGAGTTATAGAGGGCAGACCCGCATTTTTTGCAAACATATGTTCCCTTTTCCTTGTGGTTTGTAAATTTGCCGGTGAACGGAGCTTCGGTTCCCTTGTTATTGATGACATACGATTCCTGCTTTGTAAGATCAAAATAGGAAAACTTTTCCTGCGAAAAAGATTCACTGCTCATAAAAACTAAGTAGGTTAAAAACTGAATAAAAAAGATAATCCTTGTCATAATAGATACCGCTATTTTACTTAATAACAAACAATTTTCAAAATAGTTATTATAATATCCAGGGAAATTGACACTTTTTTGTTATTTATTTTGCATCCTGAACAATAATTGAACCATTATTTGCATTTTATTGTTAAAGATTTATAAAAGTTGGAGAAATTAATAATATTTTTTGATATTTTTCTGATATGTAATTTTTTTGGCACAGAGATTGTTTTTTAAATGAATAGTTTACTTTTGTGGTTATATAATTATTTACCTCGTATGAAAAAAGTTGCTGTTATTCTCGTAATTACTTTCATCACTGCTCTGGTTATCAGTTCATGTAATAAAGAAGTCTGTCCTGCTTACAGCAAGGCTGATACTGAACAGACAGAGCATAATGGCTGATCTCTTCAGAGGTATTTCACTCCTCAGTTTTTATAAGTTGGCGGGAAAATGAAAAAGCTGCTTATAATATTATTGACGTTCTCTTATGCATCCGGACTGTTTGCACAGGGTGAACTTGATCAGCAGCAAAAGATATTTTTTCGTAATGAAAAATCTTTCGCTCTTCTTCTCAATTCTGATGGTGCAGGTATAAGCTACCGTGATGGTAAGAGAATTGACTATCTCAATAAACGTTATTTTGAGATTGAAGCCGGAACGTTAAAGCATCCAAAGGAGTACAGGCAATCCAGTTACTATAATCAGGCGGGATCATTTGTATTCGGTAAGCTTAATGCCCCATTCTATTTAAGAGGAAGTATAGGTCGTCAGCGCGAATTATTCAGGAAGGCCGATCTGGGTGGTGTTGCTATCAAGTACTTCTATTCCGCTGGCCCTGTGGTTACCCTGTACAAACCAATCTATTACAGGATCCTTCACCCGGTCTCGTTATCATTGGATGTATGGGAACTCAGAGATGAAAAATTTGATGTAACGATTCATCAGACTTATGATATTTACAGCAAGGCATCTTTCACAAAAGGATTGAGTGAAATAAAAGTTATCCCCGGATTATTCGCCAAAGGTGGTTTCAATTTTGAGTACAGTAAAGAGGATAAGTTGATACACGCTATTGAAGTCGGCGCCCAGATCAACGGATTCCTGAAGGAAATCCCAATCATGGCCACATCTTTTAATAAATTTGTATTCTTCTCACTTTTTGTAAGTTACAGGTTCGGTATTGTTATAGATCCTCTAAATCCTGAATCAAACAAACTTTCCAATCTTTTCGGAAGAAGAAGAACCTCTCAAATTTATTAATACTTGGTTTTTACAGAAAAATGCTAATTTTGTGAGTTTAATTTATTAACCAATTAATGATATAGTTATGTCCAAGATTAAAGTTGCTATTAACGGTTTTGGCAGGATTGGCCGCAATGTTTTCAAAATTGCACTGGAGAGAGATGATGTTGAGATAATCGGGATCAATGATCTTACTGACACATTGACCCTTGCCCACCTGCTTAAATACGATTCTACCCAGGGAAAATACTATGGAGTTACTCATGATGAGGAAAACCTCATTGTTAACGGGATCAAGGTAAAAGTATCCGCCGAAAAAAATCCGGCCAATATTCCATGGAAAGAAAAACCTGATGTCGTAATTGAATCCACCGGTGTATTTACTTCAAAAGAGAGTCCTAAAGGCGGTTACGGCGACCATCTGAAGAATGGTGCAAAAAAAGTCATTCTTACTGTTCCCTCAAAAGATGCAATTGATGCAATGATTGTTATCGGCGTTAATGAAAAAGATCTTAAACCTGAACATCAGTGTGTCTCAAACGCATCATGTACCACAAACTGTCTTGCTCCGGTTGTAAAGGTTCTTAACGACAGCTTTGGCATCGAGATAGGTTATATGACAACCATTCACTCCTATACCAACGACCAGAGAATACTTGATCTTCCCCACAAGGATCTCAGACGCGCCAGATCAGCCGCTGTATCTCAGATACCAACGACTACCGGCGCAGCAAAAGCAGTAGGAAAAGTTATACCCGAACTTAAAGGTAAGCTGGATGGACTGGCAGTAAGAGTTCCGACTCCGACCGGTTCACTTGTTGACCTTGTTGCTGTTCTCAAGAAAGAGGCAACCAAAGAAGAAATTAATGCTGCAATGAAAAAAGCCGCTGAAGGTCCGATGAAAGGTATCCTTGAATATTGTGAGGATCCTATTGTTTCAGTTGATGTTATTCATACCACAGCATCATCTATTTTTGATTCGCTCAGTACCATGGTCAACGGCAAGATGGTTAAAGTTCTTTCCTGGTATGATAACGAATGGGGTTATTCATGCAGGGTTGTTGATCTGATTCCGCTTCTGATGAAGTAATAAATATTATTCATACCTGAGTGCTTCGATCGGATCTATATTAGCTGCCTTCACAGCAGGTGCATAACCCGAAACAACACCAACAATAAAACAGACAACAATCCCGGTTATCACCCAGATCCAGGGCACCACAAAACTCGATCTGAGCATCGAAGAAACACCATTGCCGATTAAAATACCCAGGATAATGCCAAAAAGACCTCCCAGCTGTCCGATCATTATCGATTCAAAAAGAAATTGATATTTGATTGTGTTAACCTTTGCTCCTATTGCCTTCCTGACACCGATTTCACGGGTTCTTTCAGTGACCGAGACCAGCATTATATTCATTAGTCCCACAGCAGCGCCAAACAGGGTTACAATTCCGATGAGGGTTGCGGCCAGAGTAACATACCGTATATTTTTGAGCAGCATATTGAGAATAGTGTCACTTTTTGAGATATTGAAATCGGATTCATCTCTTGGGTCAAGGTTGCGTACATTTCTGAAAACAGCTTCTGCTTCTCCTGTCATAACATCAAGGTTAACAGGATTTATCGGCATGACAGTAATCCTGAAGGACATATTAGGGCGTGAAAAGTACTGCCGTGCCGTTGTTACAGGCATAAAACAGATATTATCGCTGCTCATTGCGCTGGCGCCTTTGCTTTTTAAAACTCCGGCAACTTTAAGCTTTAAGCCTGCTACTGTGACCTCTTTGTCAACCGGATCAATACCCGACGGAAACAGCGCCTTCGCTATCTCAGAACCAATCAGCACAAGATGCCTGTTTAACTGAACCTCGTCAGCGCTGAAGTTTCTTCCTGACTCGATTTCATACCCTCCGACAGTGAGGTAGTTTTCATCAACACCGGTAAGGCTGACATTTGGATTTGTCTCTTCCAGATCATATTTGACAGTTGATAATCCCGTGGCATTAAAAGATACTGAGACCCATGCAGGTTCAGTGAAGCGATCTTTGAACTCCCTGGCCTCACGGTAGGTAATCCTGGAATAGTTCCTGGCTCTGTGTTTTGTATTGCCTATCTGTATATTCATCCCGCGTGAGGTAATAGTGAATGAATTGGCGCCCATCATTGTAAACTGGGATGTAAGAGAAGACTTAATTGCATCAATGGCCGTAAGGATACCTACAAGAGCCATTATACCGAACGCGATTATGCATATGGTGAGAATCGCCCTCACCCTGTTTGATTTTATTGCTCTGTATGAGATCCTTAGATTCTCCCTGAATATACTGATTTTCATTATTTCTTATAATAAACAGGGAATTCCCTGCAAACCGACAATAAAAAGAATAAAAGTACAATTTTTTTTCATTTGGTAAGGATTTTTTGGTAGCGGGAGGAAAGTGTTGACATACAACACACCTTATTTGGGGTTGGCTTTCTAACTATCTCCAAAACAATGATTTTTCCAGTAAATGGGCAATTCTTCGAAAAAAAATACATTTTTTTTGAAAATAATTAAGAATTTAGTTGCATAACTAAGATCTTCGTTGTATATTTGTATTATAATCTTTTATAGAATAAAAACTGAACAAAATTAGAAAATAACCATGAGAGAATTAACACGGGCCGAAGAACAGGTGATGCAGGTACTCTGGAAGATAAAAAAAGGTTTTGTAAAGGATATTCTGGAGCATTTTGATGATCCCAAACCTGCGTATAATACGGTAAGTACAATTGTCCGGATACTTCAGGACAAAGGATTCGTAAACCACAAAGCATATGGCAGGACCCATGAATACTTTCCAATTGTTTCAAAGGACGAATATTCGAAAACACACCTCAGCACTTTTGTAAATGATTATTTTTCAAACTCATTCGGGAAAATGGTAAGTTTCTTTGCAAAAGAGAAAAGCATATCAGTAAAAGAGATGGGGGATATTATGAAGATAATGGAGACAGAAATGAATAAACAAAAAACAATAAGATGAATCCACTATTAATATATATGCTGAAAGTTGCCGTTTTTATAGCAGCATTCTATTCTATTTATTCTTTCCTGTTAAGCAGAGACACAATGTATGGAAGGAACAGGACATTTATTCTGTTATCCCTCGTTTCATCGTTTATCCTGCCACTGATCACAATAGAAACAGGCAAACCCATTAACATCCCGTTTTTTGGAAAGATCTTCTCCGAGGTATTTGTTACAGATACTACAAATGGATCAGTGACAGCAGGTCCTGATGGATCAGGATTAAAGACGGCATCTGTATTATTAAAGGTCTATCTTACGGGAGCTCTCATTTTCAGCCTGAAATTAATTATCGACTTTCTTGAGCTTGTTTTCCTGACACTGCGCAAAGGAAGCAGGGAAAACAGGATAATAAGGTTTCAAGGGCTCAATACCGCCGGATTTTCGGCAATGGGACGCGTATTTGTTAATCAGAAGTTAACCCCGGAAGAGGCTGAAGAAGTGATAAGACACGAACAGAATCATCTCGACAGGCACCATTTCATAGATATTATTTTCATTGAAATAGTAATGGTTCTCCAGTGGTTTAATCCTGTTATTCATTTATTCAACAGAGCTTTACGTACTATTCACGAATATCAGGCCGACGAAGGGTGCCTCAATTCGGGAATATCTGTAATCAATTATCAAAGACTGCTCCTGAACCAGGTATTCAGATCAAAAGTGTTCAGTATTACAAACAGCTTTTCCAACCCAACACTTATTAAAAAACGAATGATCATGATGACAAGAAAACGTTCAAAAACGCTGGCAAACCTTAAATTGTTTATGGTTGTGCCGGTAATTGCAGCTGTAATGTTATTCATTTCCAGCTGCAGTCAGAATAACAGGCCTTTAGAAAATGCAATGGAGGTTGCCCCCCCTCCTCCGCCTCCTCCTCCAGGTGTACCATACACTGTTGAAAATGGTGATACTACCTGGATTGCTGTTCAGGAGATGCCGGAATATCAAGGCGGTGAAGCTGCCCTGCTCAAATATATTTCAGAAAACACCTCCTATCCTGAAATTGCAAAGACAAACGGCACACAGGGAAAAGTGATAGTACGATTCAGCGTCGAGACTGACGGTAAGGTAAACAATGTAACAATTTTAAAAGGTGTTGATCCCGAACTGGATAAGGAAGCAATAAGAGTTGTCAGCACACTCCCTGCTTTTGCAAAACCGGGTATTAATGACGGGAAACCGGTTCCGGTATGGTATATGGTCCCAATAACCTTTACTTTGAAATAGTTTAAAGTATCACATTTTTGCTGACCATTTTAAAGACTGACCCTCCTTCAGGGTCAGTTTTTTATTTATTCTACAGATCTAAATCTTTAAATTTGCATCCTAAGAAACATAGAATGAATTTAAAAGAGAGAATAGAAACTTTTTCTGCATTGGGTGAAATCCTCAGGAACATTCTTGAGGACAATGAGAGCACTCATTCCGTTACGCTGAATAAAATTATTGATAACCAGTATCTTAAGAATCCCTGGTTCACACCCGGAAATGTAAGAAGAGCGGTCAGCGCCATTGCAGTTGAACTGACTTTTGAAAATATAACTAAATGGTGCTCATTTTATCCGGATCTGACATCACGATCAAGTTCTTTCAATGTGGGGGTTGTAATGGCCGGGAACATTCCTCTTGTGGGATTTCATGATTTTCTTTCGGTGCTTATCACCGGGAATAAAATTATTGCCAAAACTAGCTCTAAAGATACCGACCTGATTGTTTATATCTCAGATCTGCTTTGTTCAGTAAATTCAGAATTCAGAAAGTATATTTCATTCACCGATAAAGCTTTATCAGGCTTTGATGCTGTGATAGCCACCGGTAGCGACAACAGTTCAAGATATTTTGAATACTATTTTGGAAAATACCCCGGCATCATCAGAAAAAACCGGAACAGCATAGCCATCCTTGATGGAAAAGAGAAGGATGATCAGTTACGGGATCTTGGGACAGATATATTTTCTTATTTCGGGATGGGTTGCAGAAGTGTTTCAAAAATATATGTTCCTGCCGGATATGATATCAATAAGCTGACTATAAACTGGACATCTTTTTCGGATATAATAAACCACTCAAAATATGCCAGTAATTATGACTTCAGGAAAGCTGTCTGTCTTGTCAACAAAGAGAATTTCACTGATACAGGTTATCTGCTTATGAAAGAAAATCAAGGATTATCTTCCCCTGTTGCTGTTCTTTATTATGAGTATTATGATACTCCGGAATATGTTTTGCAGCAGACAGAGAATCTAAAAGGTTTAATTCAGTGCATTACCGGTAGAAATAATATCCCTTTAGGCTGTGCCCAGTCCCCGCGTTTGTGGGATTATGCAGACAAAATTGACACAATTCAATTCCTTCTAAAAAAAAGTTGAGGGAATAATGTAAAATAAAAAATATTATATTGCACCCGTCGAATTAGTACATGATATGGTTTGTAAATTTGTAGTGTTATCAGATGAAGATGAGTCGTTTGTGAGGGAATTCGAGTTTCTCGATACGCATACATTAATGGATTTTCATAACATAATCCAGGATGAACTGGAGTTTGATAAATCGCAGATGGCTTCTTTTTATCTGGCTACGGATAACTGGGAAAAAGAAGAAGAGTTTACCCTTTTTGATATGGGAACAGGTTCGTCAACCATGGAGGTAGCTGTTCTTGAGGAAATCATTTTCAGGAAAAACCAGAAATTGTTATACGTTTTCGACTTTTTTAACGACAGAGGCCTTTTCATTGAATACACAGGTGAGGCCAGAGAAATAGATGGTCGTGAATACCCCTCCTGCACAAATTCAAAGGGTGTTCCCCCAAAACAGGTAGTTTTCGGAAGCAGCTCCCGTAAACTCTATAATAACATTGTCGTATCCGACGATGATGAGGATGAGGATGAAGATGAGGTTGATGATCTTTTTCTCAATACCGACGATGATGAAAACCTGCCTGATTTTGAGAATATCGACAACCTGAATGAGGAGGAAGAGTAGCTCCGGCAGGATCATATCCCTATGAAAAATATACTGATAGTCCTTCTTGGTCCGACAGGGGTCGGGAAGACTGATGTTTCAATAAAAACAGCATCTCATTTTGGTTGTGAGATTATCTCATGCGACTCGCGGCAATTTTACAGAGAGATGAGAATAGGCACGGCTGTTCCTTCTGATCTTCAGCTAAATAGAATTAAACATCACTTCATAAGATTTCTCTCGGTTAAAGATTATTACAGTGCAAACCTCTTTGAGAGGGATGTATACAAGCTTCTTCCTGGTCTTTTCAGCAGAAACAAAATGGTATTGATGAGTGGTGGCTCAGGAATGTATATTGATGCTGTCTGCTCCGGTATTGATGACATACCTGACATTGACCCTGCAATAAGAGCAAAATATAATAAAAAGCACAGCGAAGAAGGAATTGGAAGTCTGAGGATGTCACTCAAACTTCTTGATCCCGAGTATTATGCAAAAGTTGACCTCAGGAACTACAGGAGAATTATACGTGCCCTTGAGATTTGTGAGACAACAGGTCTCCCTTATTCATCCTTTCTGAAAAAAGAAAAAAGTATAAAGGAATTTCATATTATCAAGATCGGGTTTAACAGGGAGAGAAATGATCTTTATGAAAGGATCAGTAAGCGGGTTGACGAAATGGTTGAGCAGGGGCTTGAAGAGGAAGCAAGGCAATTATCCGGGTTCAGGGATTTAAATGCGTTAAAGAGTGTCGGTTACCGGGAATTTTTTGATTTTTTTGATGGTAATATCTCCAGGGATAAGGCTGTTGAACTGATAAAAAGAAACAGCCGCCGGTATGCAAAACGGCAATTGACATGGTGGGGTAAGGATAAGGATATAAAATGGTTTCATCCGGATGAGGTTCAGGATATTATAGGTTATATTGAAAAAGAGGCAAGGGTATGAAGTCATGCAGGTCGCTCAAGTCTTGCGTCTTGTACCCTGAGTCCTGAGTCCTAAATAAGCTCTTTCAGCTTACGAATCGTTTCCGTTGGGTCATCTGAGCTGAAGACAGAATTGCCGGCAACAAGTACATCGACCCCCGATTCGATAAGTCTTGCTGCATTGGTTGTATCAACGCCGCCATCTACCTGAATAAGAACATTATAATTTCTGTCATCGATCATTTTACTAAGCTCCCCGATTTTCTTATAACTCTCCATGATGAAAGACTGGCCCCCAAAACCCGGGTTTACTGTCATGATCAGTATCATATCAACATAAGGAAGAGTATTCTTAAGCAGTGCAACAGGGGTATGCGGATTCAGGGCAACACCTGCCTTCATACCAAGGTTATGTATTTCGGTAACAGTCCGTTGCAAATGAATGCAAGCCTCGTACTGGACAGTAAGAATATCAGCACCGGCATCGCGGAAGCGGATAAGGTACCTGTCAGGGTCAACGATCATGAGGTGCACGTCTAGAGGTTTCGTTGCAACCTTTTTGACATGCTCAATAACCGGAAAGCCGAAAGAGATATTTGGCACAAAAACACCATCCATTATATCCAGATGAATCCAGTCGGCAGCACTTCGGTTTACAATATGAACATCTCTTTCAAGATTTCCGAAATCAGCTGCTAACAGAGAAGGTGAGACAAGATGCTCCATGCAGGGTTATTTTGGGCAAAAATAAAACTAATAGTTATCCCAGATATGTCTTTAGTATTCTGCACCGTGTGGTGAATTGAATTCGTTTGATCGCTTTTTCTTTAATCTGGCGCACTCGTTCCCGTGTAAGACTAAGTTCTTCTCCTATCTCTTCGAGTGTGAATGGGTGTTTCATGCCAAGTCCGAAATAGAGTTTGAGCACTTTTGCCTCGCGTGTTGAGAGAGAACTCAGGGCTCGTTCAATCTCCCATGCCAGTGATTCGCTGATCAGGTTTTTGTCAGGGCTTGGAGTATCGGGATTCTGCATAACGTCATACATGCTGTTATCCTCCTCCGTGCTTATCGGAGCATCCATGCTTATTGTACGGTTGTTTGTTCTCAGGGACTCTTTCACATCCTCTGGTATCATCTCCAGCATGTCACCAATCTCCTGAGCCGAGGGCTCCCTCTCGTATTCCTGCTCCAGACGTGCAAAAGCTTTGTTGATACGGTTTATAGAACCTATCTTATTTACGGGCAGCCTTACAATCCTTGCCTGTTCGGCAAGAGCCTGGAGTATGGCCTGCCTGATCCACCAGACTGCATACGAAATAAATTTAAACCCACGTGTCTCATCAAAACGCTGGGCGGCCTTCATAAGTCCAAGGTTTCCCTCATTAATCAGATCCGGCAGACTCATTCCCTGATTTTGATATTGCTTGGCAACAGAGACAACAAAACGAAGGTTGGCGTTAACCAGTGTCCTCAAAGCCTCAGAATCGCCCGATTTGATTTTTCTTGCCAGAGTAACCTCTTCCTCAGGCGAAATGAGGTCCACCCGTCCTATCTCCTGGAGATATTTGTCCAGAGAAGGGGTGTCGCGGTTAGTAACCTGTTTTGTTATCTTTAGCTGACGCATCTACAGGTTTTATTTCGGTCTTTTTCGAAAGTCTCGGGCTAAGAATACAATTGTAGTAAAAAAAAGCTCTCGTTATACACCTTTTATTAATTTTTTTGTTAATTTGAAATTAATTAGGTAAATTGCACGTTACTATTTTCGTTGTGATTATCAAATCGGTAATTTGATAGTACCCCAAAACATTTTTATATATTTTGTTATATTTTTATAAATATTTATTTAATATTGCATCGGTTTTCGAATATGTGAAATAACTGTTGCATATTCCTGCCGGTTCAATCTTCAATTCTTGATCCGGTTTTCCAAAACAAAAATCAATAAATTCTCTTTATCTCATTTATCATTATTATTTTATGTACGACATTCTTGAGTTAAGTAAGAAACTGCTTCCCGAACTAAGGGATATAGCCAGGGAACTTAAAATTAAAAGAACAGAATCTTTTAAGAAACAGGATCTGATCTACAAAATCCTTGATCAACAGGCTATTGAGGCTACTGAAACCAGGTTGGCAGGAAAAACAGAAAACAATAAAGTACGCTTATCAGATGATAAGGTGAAGAAGGATCGTGATCCCGGACAAAGGAGAGGGAAGCGGCCAAGGACCATTAAGCCTGTTTTGAAGCGACCTGTCGAATCTGTTATATCAGTATCGCCCGACGATCTCAAAAAGCCTGAGTCACGCCCGGCAGATTGGCAGGAACCTGGAAGCAAGACCGGGAAGGATGAAGAAAAGCCGGATCTTTTCAAAAATGCGGAACCTGCCATTGAGGAGAGAAAAGCTCCCAAATGGAAGTCTGATAAGAGATATGATGAACGAAGAGAGAAAGAGAGAAACAGAAGATTTGATGAAGAACGTCCGGTGCGATCTGAAGAGAAAAGATCTGAACCAGTCATTGAAAGTGTTCTTCCTTTGAATAATGGTGAAGATTTATTATATGATAATACCAAACCGGTAGCGGAGATAACTTCAGCTGATATAATTGTAGAATCTCTCGCAAAAGATACGTTAGCTGATATTCAGCCGGTTAAAGAAGAGAAAAGAGAGAGACCATATGAGTTTGAGGGAATCATCTACAATACCGGAGTTCTTGAAATTATGCCTGATGGTTACGGTTTTCTCCGTTCTGCCGATTACAACTACCTTAATTCCCCTGACGATATTTATGTATCCCAATCGCAGATAAAACTATTCGGGCTTAAAACGGGCGATACTATAAAGGGAACAATCCGTCCTCCGAAAGAGGGCGAAAAATATTTCCCTCTTATAAAAGTAGATGAGATAAATGGAAGAAGTCCCGATTTCATAAGAGACAGGGTACCCTTTGATTTTCTTACACCGCTCTTCCCAAATGAGAAATTCACCTTATGCACACCTGGTGAAGGTTCACTTTCAGTAAGGGTAATTGATATGTTCACCCCCATTGGCAAAGGGCAGCGCGGACTGATCGTAGCCCAGCCAAAAACCGGTAAAACCATCCTGCTCCAGGAGATTGCCAATGCAATTGCCAGATATCATCCTGAAGTTTATCTGATGATACTACTAATTGATGAGAGACCTGAGGAGGTTACCGATATGGCAAGGAACGTAAAAGCAGAAGTGATTGCTTCGACTTTCGATGAGCCTGCGGAAAGACATTGCAGGGTTGCAAATATTGTTCTTGAAAAGGCCAAGAGGCTTGTAGAATGTGGACATGATGTTGTTATTCTTCTCGATTCAATAACAAGACTGGCAAGAGCATTCAACACAACAGCTCCTGCATCAGGAAAAGTATTGTCGGGTGGAGTTGACTCCAATGCCCTGCATAAGCCTAAAAGGTTTTTCGGCGCTGCCCGCAATATAGAAAACGGCGGGTCGCTTACAATTCTGGCGACAGCACTTACCGATACAGGCTCAAAAATGGATGATGTCATTTTCGAGGAATTCAAAGGAACCGGTAATATGGAGCTTCAGCTTGACCGTAAACTATCGAACAGAAGGATCTTCCCGTCAATTGATATTCCTGCTTCCAGTACCCGACGTGAGGATCTGCTCCTTAATAAAAATATACTGCAGAAGATATGGGTTCTTCGAAATTATCTTACTGACATGAATGCCGTGGAAGCTATGGAATTTCTTCGCGACAGACTGATGCAGTCGAAGTCGAATGAAGAGTTTCTGATTTCAATGAATGGCGGATAACAGACAGATTTTTATCATTTTAATCAATTATATAACTATTTACAATGGGAACAAAAAAATTTATAACATGCGACGGCAATCAGGCTGCGTCGCACATTGCATATATGTTCAGCGAGGTAGCCTGCATATATCCTATCACACCATCATCCACCATGGCAGAATTTATTGACGAGTGGGCTGCCAACGGACTAAAGAACATTTTTGGTGAGGAGGTCAAGGTTATTGAGATGCAGTCTGAAGCAGGTGCTGCCGGTGCAGTACATGGTGCATTACAGACAGGTGCACTCTGCTCTACCTTCACGGCATCACAGGGTTTACTTCTCATGATCCCAAATATGTATAAGATTGCAGCTGAGCTTCTTCCCGGGGTATTCCATGTCAGTGCCCGTACAGTTGCCGCTCATGCCCTTTCAATCTTTGGTGACCACAGCGATATTTATGCCACACGTCAGACCGGCTTTGCGCTGCTGGCAAGCGGAAGTGTACAGGAGATAATGGATCTTGCAGGCGTCGCCCACCTTTCAGCTATCAAATCAAGAATACCCTTCCTGCATTTCTTTGATGGCTTCAGGTCATCAGCAGAAGTTCAGAAGGTCGAGCTCCTCGAAATGGAGGACATGAAAAAACTTCTTGACCAGGATGCACTTAAAAAATTTCGTGATAATGCAATGAATCCCGAGCACCCGGTAACCAGAGGAACAGCTCAGAATCCCGATATTTTCTTCCAGGCTAAAGAGGCTATTAATCCTTTTTATGAACCCCTGGCAGATATTGTGAACTCATATATGGCTGATATCAATAAACTTACCGGCAGGGAATATAAACCGTTCACTTATTATGGTGCACCTGATGCCGAGAATATAATTGTTGCCATGGGATCAATTACCGATACCACAAAGGAAGTTATTGATTATATGACAGCTAAGGGCGAAAAAGCAGGTTTGATCAGTGTTCATCTCTACCGTCCGTTCTCCTCAAAATACTTCTTTGACGTCTTTCCTGAGTCTGTGAAAAAAATAACCGTTCTGGACAGGACTAAAGAGCCCGGAGCACCCGGAGATCCTCTATTCCTGGATATCAAAGAGATATTTTATGACAGGCAGGAAAAACCTGTGATTATCGCCGGCCGTTACGGGCTCAGCTCAAAAGATACTACTCCGAGCATGGTTCTGTCTGTTTATGAGAACATGAAGATGAAAGAGCCAAAAAATCATTTTACTGTCGGTATTGTTGATGATGTCACTTTCACTTCTCTTCCACTCCTTCCTGAGATCAATGTTGCACTTCCGGGCACATATTCAGCGAAGTTTTACGGTCTTGGATCTGACGGTACCGTGGGTGCAAATAAAAACTCAATAAAGATCATCGGGGATACTACTGACAAATATTGCCAGGCATATTTCGCATACGATTCAAAGAAATCAGGCGGTATCACCACATCGCATTTACGTTTTGGCGATAAACCTATCCGATCGCCCTATCTTGTCATTACTCCGGATTTTGTTGCATGTCATGTGCCTTCTTATCTCGATAAATATGATATGCTTAAGGGACTTAAGAAAAACGGCACTTTCCTTCTGAATTCAATCTGGGATGCTGAAGAGACAAAGAGACGTCTTCCTGACCACATGAAGAAGTATCTTGCTGAAAACAATATCAATTTCTACATAATAAATGCAACTATCATTGCTGAAGAATTAGGACTTGGAACACGCACCAACACTATTATGCAGGCTGCTTTCTTCAAGCTGGCCAATGTAATACCTTATGAAAAGGCCGAAACTGAAATGAAGGAGGCTATTTATAAGACCTATGGCAGAAAAGGAGAAGAGGTGGTCAACATGAACTATGCCGCTGTTGATAAAGTCAGTCAGCTAATTAAAGTTGAGATCCCTTCTGAGTGGGCTGGTATTGAGGTTAAGAAAGAAAAAGATACACGCGATATACCTGAATTCATCCGTGAAGTTGTTGAGCCGATCAACAGGATGAAAGGTGATGATCTTCCGGTAAGTGTATTTAAAGGGAGGGAAGACGGTACTTTCCCTTCAGGTACCACAGCTTATGAAAAACGCGGTATTGCAGTTAATGTACCTGAATGGCAGCCAAATGAATGTACTCAGTGCAACCAGTGCTCATATGTTTGTCCTCATGCTGCTATCCGCCCGTTCCTGTTAACAGAGGAAGAGGCAGCAAATTCACCTGCCGGAACAGAGTTCATACAGGGTATTCCCGGAGCACTTAAAGCATACAAGTTCAGGATCCAGTTAAGTGTTTATGACTGTACAGGTTGTAGCAACTGCGCCGACGTTTGTCCTTCAAAGACTAAAGCCCTGATCATGAAACCTCTCGAAACACAGCTTGATGAAGCAGAACGCTGGACCTACATGCACGAGAAGGTTGGTTATAAGGATTTCGTTGTCGATAAATTCGTTAATGTCAAGAACAGCCAGTTTGCTCAGCCGCTGTTTGAATTTTCAGGAGCCTGTGCCGGTTGCGGTGAGACTCCATATATCAAGGCGATCACTCAGCTTTTTGGCGACCGTATGATAGTGTCAAATGCAACAGGATGTTCATCAATCTACGGGGGATCAGCTCCTTCAACACCATATACACACAATAAAAAGGGTCATGGTCCGGCGTGGGCAAACTCATTATTTGAAGACAATGCAGAATTTGGTCTGGGACTTTCCCTTGGTGTAAATAAGCTTAGAGAGCGCATAGCACGCCTGATGAAAGAATCGCTTTCGAATGGTATCAATCCTGAAACCAAAGCTGCATTTGAAGAGTGGCTGACAGATAAAGATAATGCCGAGCCTTCGAAGGTTGCTTCTGCAAAGGTTATTGAGGCATGTGAAAAAGAAAAATCTGAAGTTGCAAAAGAGATATTAGGACTCAGCCAATACCTTGTTAAGAAATCACACTGGATCTTTGGCGGTGACGGCTGGGCTTACGATATAGGCTATGGGGGGCTAGATCATGTTATCGCATCGGGTGAGGATGTAAACATACTTGTTCTTGATACGGAGGTTTATTCAAACACCGGAGGACAGGCATCA
The DNA here is from genome assembly GCA_035529055.1 of Bacteroidales bacterium. Taxonomy (GTDB): domain Bacteria; phylum Bacteroidota; class Bacteroidia; order Bacteroidales; family VadinHA17; genus LD21. Next base: position 4,948 of record DATKXL010000194.1, on the reverse strand, counting down.
AAATCGACACCTGCCGGTGCAGTCGCAAAATTTGCCGCCTCAGGCAAGAAGATCCGAAAGAAGGATCTGGGCCAGATGGCAATGAGCTATGGCTATGTGTATGTTGCGCAGGTTGCCATGGGATCGAGCAATTCCCAGTACCTGAAAGCGATCAAGGAAGCGGAAGCTTACTCCGGGCCATCACTTATCATTGCATATTCTCCATGTATCAGTCACGGATTAAGGGATGGCATGGGCAAGACCCAGGCTCAGGAAAAATTTGCTGTAGGATCAGGTTACTGGCATCTTTACAGGTACAATCCTTTGATGGAAAATGAGGGGAAGAATCCATTCACACTCGATTCAAAAGAACCTGACTGGAGTAAGTTCCAGGATTTCCTCATGTCGGAGGTACGGTACACCTCACTTGTTAATTCATTCCCTGCTGAAGCTGAAATACTATTCAAGAAAGCCGAGGAGAATGCGAAATGGAGGTACAAGTCGTATCAGAGACTTGCAGCAATGGTATATGACCAGGCAGTAAAATAATTACGGGATCTGATAGTTTTAAGAGCCATCCCCACGGGTGGCTTTTTGCGTATTGGGCTTAACGAGGAGGGCTGTCATTTTCGACAGCCCTCTTCCAATCAACCATTTAAGGTCATTTAGTCTTCATAATTGTACCATTCAGCAATGTAACATCGGTTGTAACCCTGTAAAGGAATGCTGAGTGGGGATACGCGGTGGCATCGAACTCAACGGTTCTTACATCTCCCTGGTTAAGGTCTTCATTAAGAATTACCTTCAGGAGAGTACCAGAATGGTTGAAGATATCGATTCTGACATGAGAATCATAGACCATTTCGACACCAAACTTAACCACTCTTGCGAATGGATTCGGGTAAACCGTAAGAGTTACCTCACTGAAATCTTTCGATTCACTAATAGTTGCCCGTATATCACTCACAGAAGAAGCTTTTGGAACACCCGGAACAGTTGAAGAGAATTCAATTAATATTCTGCATCCGTCGAATGCCCTATTGACAGCATCAACAGCTGCCGCTGCAGCCGACAGGGATACTGTCGGACTAACCACAAAACCTCCGAGCAGCTTATTGGCCAGTACATAAAGTTCATTAATTGTACCTGTCATACCATTGGCTTTAAAGTAGTCAAGAACACTTTGTGGTATTTCAACATACGATGATGAGTTAGGTACTGCATACTCAGATCCGCAATCCGTACTTTTCGCAGTTACCAGGTACCTGCCTGAAAGCTCAAAATCACCAAGCGATTCATCATTCTCCATATTAAAGAACAATGTAATGGTCTGACAAAGCAGGTTGTTCATGATCATTCCCATTGTTGGTTTATAAGTAGATCTTGGAACATTGACCCACCTTCCGGCTGTCCGTCCTATTTTATCCAGTGAATTAGCAGGACCAATCAGAGCTGCTGGTGTACCGGCGCCGGGTAACATCTGGAATATACCCTCATTCTCCTCCGTATTAGAAATGCTTTCGCTCATAAGCTCGAAATATTTACCTGCGGACAGGTCTCCAAAGATTACACTTGGTCTGTCTCCAAATGCTGCCTTCATCATTGTAAGAGCATCCGTTTTCTGATACGCTCCATCAATGAGAGCGCAATTGGCACCTCCCCTGTTTCCATACCTTTCCTGAGTATAGGTACAATGAGATAAGTCCTTGCATGGTTCCCTGTTCACTGTTACGGTAGAAGTACTGGAATTGCCGCATTGATCGGTTGCTGTGAAGGTCACAATTGTAATACCTTCATTCTCGAACTTATAGTTTGCAAGGTCAATTTCCGTACTGCCCACATAAGCTTTTAGAATTACGTTACCATCACAGTTATCGGTTGCAGTTGGTTTTGGTAATCTAAACTGCATATCGCATCCTTCGATGGTATATTCTGTTTCATCATTATATAGAACGATAATGGGATCGATATCATCACTAAACCTGAGAGTCTGGATGGCTGTCGCACTATTACCACAGTTGTCAACTGCTTTCCATGTCCTGGTAATTACTGTCTCACATCCACTTGATGGAGCAAAGACATCTGTGTAGGTAACTTCTACCGATTTATCACAATTATCCGTTGCAGCTGCCTGGCCTGTGGTGACAGGTCTTGTATCATATTCACAGCCGGCACTCCTTAATCCATTATAGTCAGCTGGTATGATAAGTACCGGATCGGTATCATCTATGTAAGTCAGAGTCTGAATACCTGTTGTACTGTTGCCACAGTTATCAACTGCCTTCCATGTCCTGGCGATAACTTTATTACACTCCGTTCCTATAACTAAAACATCTGTGTAGGTAATTTCTGCCGAGTTATCACAGTTATCTGTTGCAGTTGCCTGGCCTGTAGTGACAGGTCTTGTATCATATTCACAGCTGGCACCCCTTAATCCATAATAGTCAGCTGGTATAGTGAGTATTAGTGCTGTGTGCTCATATTCTACCTTATTATTAGTAATAGTTATTCCTTTAACAGTAGCTACAAATGCTACAAGAACAAAAATGATCAAGAAAAGCATCGAAAACTTCTTGAGAAGTGTCGGATGTGTCTTAATCTTGACGAAGGAAGAGTGTTGCTTCATTGATCTTGTTTTATGCTGTTATTTCGATATTATCATTTTCCAATTCATATTAATGCGTGAAAACGCTTATAATGCCAGTGTCGTTAAGACCCAAAGCTTTATTGCGATCAATTTTAGTTTTTTTACTGTGATGGTTATACTTTTTTCACTTTTTTGTATTTACTAAAAACTACTTTAAAAGTATTCAGATTTCTTATGAAATAGCAACTAATCATTCCCGTTTTTGATAAGCATATACTTCAATGGGATGAAGCATCATTTTTCTTACACAAATAATTGTCATAAAATTTGATTTTGAAGAACCTCAGGTTTCTTCCGGCAATATTTTAGGTTTTTCATTAAATCCAACCTGAAATTTTTACCTCTCTAAAAATTTGCTCCCTGCGCCATTACACCGTTTGGCCGTTGCGCCATTAATTATTTTTCTTACTTTTGTATCCACTATCAACCCCATGGGCAGAATACTCGGCATCGATTACGGAAGGAAAAGGATCGGACTGGCAGTGACAGACCCGTTGCAGATATTTGCCTCTCCCTTAAGCACCGTAAGCACACATGAGATTGAAAACTTTCTTATAGAGTACCTCAAGTATGAACATGTTGAATCATTTGTTGTGGGATATCCGGTTCAAATGAACAACAAACCCAGTAAATCTGTTAAGGATATTGATCCGTTCATCAAAAGACTTGAAAAACTGTTCCCCGGGATACCTGTTCACAGGGCAGATGAGAGATTTACATCGCAGATGGCTTTCAGAACTATGATCGACGGAGGTGTTAAGAAGAGAGACAGACAGGACAAGGCAATGATTGACAAGATAAGCGCTTCAATTATCCTTCAGTCATTTCTCGATAAAAGGGTAAATAAAAGATAAAAGGAAAAAGATAAAAGTATTATAAATCTATGGTGTATCCTGTCGTTGTGTACGGACATCCGGTTTTAAGAAAAGTAGCGGAGGATATCTATAAAGATTATCCGGGGCTTGACCAGATCATTGCGGACCTGTTTGAAACCATGTATCGTTCTGAAGGTCTTGGGCTTGCAGCGCCACAAATCGGAAAATCAATAAGGATCTTTGTTATTGACGGTAAACCGGTTGCTGAGGATGAACCTGATCTGGCTGACTTCAAAAAAGTGTTTATCAATGCACATATAACAGAGAAATCAGGCGAACTGAAACCAATGACAGAAGGCTGCCTGAGCATACCACACCTTCGTGAAGAGGTAAACAGAGAGTCTCATATCCGTATGGAGTATTTTGATGAGAACTGGCAATTCCATGATGAGATGTATGAAGGATATAAATCAAGGATTATACAGCATGAATATGATCATCTCGATGGGATACTATTTACCGATAAGGTGAGTCCTCTGAGAAGAAAACTTCTCAAAGGTAAACTTAATGCTATCACTAAGGGCAGGTTTGAAACTGATTATAAGACAATACTACCCGGACAAAAGATCAGATAAATTTTCATTTCTCAATTTTTTTTCGTATCTTTATTCTTAGTATGGTCTCATAGCTGCAGGGTGTGCTGAATAAAGAAATCCCGTTTCTTCGTATTGGCCTTCCGCTTTGCATTGGAATTGTTTCGGGCCTTTACTTCAAACCGGAGATATTGTTTCTGGTTGTTTCATCATGCATTATAGTTGCCGGATTTTGCCTTAGCCTTTTCTTCAATAGAAATCAGACAAATTTTGTTTATGGAATTTCATTTACCTGTGCTATGATAGTGCTCGGGATTCTTTTGCACATCAATGAAAAGAACAGGTTATCAGTTTTAGAACCGGAACCTGCAAAACTGATATGTACCATATCTGATTATCCTGAAGAGAAAGAGAAAAGCTTCCGTTTTATTGTGAAGCTCAACCAGAGGATTAACAATAATACAGCAATTCCCCTCCATGGTTCATTATTGATTTACGGCAATAAGGATTCTTCAATCGCCAATCTGATACCAGGTGACCAGGTGGTTATAAATTGTTCGCCTGTTAATATTTCGAACCGTGGTAATCCGGATGAGTTTGATTACAGGTTCTATATGGAGAATCGTGGAATAAAGTATTATGCTTTTATAAATAAGGGTGACCTGATTATGCATGAAGCTTCCGCGAACCGGAGGCTTATTCACAGAGCCTTGATAATAAGGAAAAAGATCACTGAGATGTATCAAAGACGGGGGATCATTGATGGGAGGCTTGCACTTGTTGCGGCAATCACCCTGGGACAAAAAAAATTGCTTGATCCTGAACAGAAAGAGAATTTCATTAAAGCCGGGGTAATGCATATTATGGCAGTTTCGGGGCTTCATGCAATGATTCTGAGCATGTTTGTGTATAAC
>DATKXL010000193.1:0-10795 GCA_035529055.1 Bacteroidales bacterium | reverse complement strand
TGAAGTACATTGAAACGGCTTTTTCCAGCTCGGGAAGGGACTCTAAATACAATTGTTTGTAACCAAGCTCCTTTGCCGATTCAAAGCATTTCTCCATCAGCATCCTGCCGATGCCTTTTCCCCGCCAGGGTGCCAGGAGGTAAAGCTTTACCAGTTCCGCGCATCCCGCTGACAGTCCGGGTGTCGGATAGATGCCACATCCGCCAATCATCTTCCCGTCCTCCCCGGCAATCCAGTATATTGAGCCGGGTGTTTCAAATAATTTAAACAGGTTATCGGTAGTCGGATCAAAATATACCGTACCCGGGCGGTCGATCTTAAATTCCCTGAAGACAGTGCGGATGATACCAGCTATTTCCTTGTTGTCTTTTTCTTCAATTGTACGGAATGTGATATTCATGATTTATATTCCTGTAATGACATACTCCGTTTCCTTTTTATAAAATTACAAATAATTGCTTCTTTTTACTATTTTTGATCGTTTAACAATGCCAGGGTCCAAACATTAGTTATGAAGTTCGCATTAAAATGGTTCTGTATGAGGATTCTGTTACTGGCATCAATCTCGTTGCTGACAATGGGTTTTTCGTGCGGTCGTGATTATATCGTAACCGGTAAAGTGACCGACGCCAACGGTGGTATCGTTGCCGATGCAAAGGTTTCAATGACAGCCGGAACAACAGAATATGCCGCTACAACAGGATCAGATGGCAGCTACTCCCTCAGGATCTCGGGTATTTATAATGACATTTCCGGACTTATCGAAGTTGGTGTACCCTATCCCAATCCCTTCTCATATTCAGTCAACATACCCTTTATCATTAACAGCTCCGGCAATATTCGCCTGGCTATCTACAACTATTCAGGACAAAAAATAAAGGAAGCCTATTTCCCTTCTGTTGACCCCGGAAGCTACCGTATAATCTGGGATGGGTGCAACCAGGGCGGGGCTCCGCAGAAGCCGGGATTTTACTTCTATGCCATCACCTTTAACGGAAAAACTAAATCAGGTAAAATAATAAAAGCTGCAGGTTTCTCATCTTATTCTGCCGGCACCGCCCTCGAACCGGTGATGATGCCTCCGGAGATACCTGTCACTTCAGTCTCAAGACGAATCAGCGTTGTGACAAATGTTACAAAGCAGGATTATTACCCTGTAAGACTTACAGATATTTCCATTGCCAGGGATACTGTTATAAATTTTGAACTTACCCGTAAGCAACCTCTTCCTTACAAGACATCAGGCGATCATATTGCCATGCATACAGGGTTGGATTACAGGCCTCTTATCCTTAAGGGTATAAATCTTGGGTCATCTCCCCCGGGTACGTTCCCCGGTGAGATCTCCTACGCTATAGCTCCCGGGATTTATGAAAAATGGATCTCCCAGATGGTTGAAACCGGTTTCAACAGCATCAGGATTTACACTCTGCATCCGCCTGTTTTCTATGAAAAACTGGCGGAGTATAATCAGCGTCACCCCGACAATCCACTTCTTCTGTTTCAGGGCATATGGCTGGAGGAAGTGGAAGACAGATGGGATCCGGCAGAGTACGACCTGTTAAACCGCACAACAGCTTTCACAAAGGAGATAAGAGAGGTTATTGATTGTGTTCATGGAAAAGGAGATATCGCGTTCCGTTATGGAAAAGCTTACGGACGATACCTCACCGATGTCTCAAGATGGACAGCAGGCTATATTATCGGCCGGGAAATTGCTCCCCAGGAGGTTGACTCCACAAATAAATTTCACCCATCAACTGCTTCTTATTCAGGAACCCAGTTCAGCATCACCGGAGCAACAGCTACAGAGGTGTTTGCTACACGTATGCTTGATGAAGTTGTAAAATATGAGGCACAAAATTATTCTGTCAGGCGTCCGGTCAGTATCTCAAGCTGGCCCACTCTCGATCCGCTTGACCATCCCACTGAGATTTATACCGATGAAGATGCAGCCTCATATGATATTACAAAAATAACCGGCAGAAACACACAGGCAGGCCTCTTCGCCAGCTATCACGCTTATCCTTATTATCCCAATTTCATCAGTCAGGAGCCGGGATACCTTACATACAGCGACAACCAGGGGCCAAACAGTTATCTCGGATATCTCCATGCCATGAAGGCTCATTATTCCGACATCCCGCTTGTAATTGCCGAATTCGGGGTACCGTCAAGCTGGGGGAGCGCCCATCAGTCGTTCAGTGAAATGGATCACGGAGGTTATTCCGAAAACCAGCAGGGTGAGAAGAATGTCAGGCTAATGAATAATATTTTAGATGCCGGATGTGCTGGCGGCTTCATGTTTGCCTGGATGGATGAATGGTTTAAGCCCACATGGATAGTGATGTACCTCGAAGCATATGGAACACTGTCGGAAGGCACAACAATACCTACACGGCAGCTCTGGCATAATTTAACATCACCCGAGCAGAATTTCGGGTTGATCTCCTATGATCAGAGCAGTACCCTTCCTTTTGTATCTTACCAGACAAACAATCCGTCGGGACCGCTAAAAAAGCTTGAGGCGACGCATGATAACAGTTACTATTACCTCAACATAGAGACAAATGGAGTTTTATCATCAGGTGACACGGTAATGGTCGCATTTGACACCTACCAGAGCGGGACAGGAGAGTCACGTCTTCCTAACGGCAAGCTTCTCTCCAACCGGTCAGAGTTTCTTCTGACCATGGTTCTTGATAAAGATACAGCTCTTTATCATGTCACCGAAGCTTATGACATGAATGGACTGACACCAAGATTTAATCTTGCAGATCACTCGGTGCAAAAGTTCCGCAGTACAAACAGCGACGGCGCACCATGGGTGGTAATGCAATGGATCAATGATGGTTTTGAATTAACTAAACAGGATATAGGCAGAGTGCCGATGGAGAACTCAGCGAATTTCAGCTTTGGCCAGCGAACTTCAGCAGCATGGAGCAGCAGTAAGATAAAGGTTCGCATACCATGGACCCTTCTTTATTTCCATGATCCCACACAGATGAAGGTTATCGACGGCGCAATATCATACGATGGTGGATATAACTGGAATATTAACACAACAAAATCCGACGGTATCGGGGTCTCGGTTTATCATGAAGGTGTGGTCACTTCATCTCTCACCAGGTACACCTGGCCTCTCTGGCTGATAGTGCCTTCAACTGTTCACAGGGAGAAAAAATCGCGTCAGGTGGTGGAGGCCGGTTTATCGGCTATCCCATGGTTTGCTGATTAATCACTCATTAGCTGGCGCGGATTTAGCGATGCGTAATCCGTGCCTTTACGTCATTACCTCTTTTTTCTTTTTCTTCTTCTTCTCAAAACCGCTTCGTTCCGCTTTGCCCCATCCTTTCTTCCCCCTCATTGCCTCAAGGTTACCACGCACTGCAAAATATGTATGTACCGGATAAAAGAAAGGTTCCAGTACTGCAGAGGAAAGGAGTTTAAGGACATCTCTCTTCTTTTTGTACTTGTGGAAAGTAATCTCTTCAAAAAGCACCGCCCATGTGGAAAGACTGATTGCAAAGGTATATACGAAAATAAAGAGCAGCAGGTAGAATGGCCAGTTCAGTGCGTGCCTGATAATAAGATATATTGTATAAATGAATCCTGAGAAAGCTATCAGAGGAGCCATCCATTCAAAGAAAAACCAGTATGGGTAGCCCAGCATGCCTAACCGTCCATATTTTCTGTTAAAGAACATTTTGCGATGGGTGTAGAGCGATTCAATCAGACCCCTGGTCCATCGCGTACGCTGCCTGCGCATCGATTTAAGATCGGAGGGCACCTCCGTCCAGCATAAGGGATCAGGAATATAAGTGACCTCATATTTCTTATGCTGTTCAGCCATATATCTTCTCATACGGAGCACCAATTCCATGTCCTCTCCGACGGTTTTGATGCTGTATCCGCCTGCCCTGATCACAGTCTCGCGATCGAAGATGCCCATCGCCCCGGAGATAAGCATTAGTCCGTCAAGGTGACTCCATGCCATCCTGCCGAGCAGGAAAGCACGTGTATATTCAAGAACCTGAAGCCGTGGCAGGAATTTCTGAGGTATCTTGATCTCGCGTATATGTCCCCTCTCAACATCGCACGAGTTAACAATCCTTATAACACCGCCTGAACCAATCACCTTACTGTTCTTCTCCTCAAGAAAGGGCTTGACAAGTTTCAGTATCGAATCGGGCTCTATTATTGAATCGGCATCAATAGAAACAAAAAGGCTGCTATGGCAGATGTTTATTCCTGCATTCAGTGAATCAGCTTTCCCTCCATTATTTTTATCAATGACAGTCAATCTGTTATATGAAGGATTTTTCGACTTGTAAACACCCTTTATTCTTTCACAGGGTATCCGGTAGTCAAAATAGTAATTAACTCTTACAAGATCATACGCCTCTTTTACTTTTTCAAAAGTATTGTCGGTCGAGCCGTCATTAATAAGAATTACCTCGTAGTTATTATAATAAAGCGCCAGAAGTGTCCGGACGTTATCAATGATTGTCTTGCTTTCGTTAAATGCCGGAGCAATAATTGATATCCTGGGACTAAGGGGCGAGAATACAAGCGAGTTATAATTAATGTAGCTGTTTTTTCTCAGGTATTTGCGCAGGGCAAGTGCAGAAAAGAATCCCAGAGCAAGATACGAACCGAAGAGTATCAGCGTAAGAAAGAAAATAACATGTGCAAAAATAAATTCCATTATCTTAAAATATTCTTCGGTCAAGAACGTGTCTGACAATTATATTATAGTTCTTATACTCTGACTTCATAAGTTTTACAAGTGCCCTCACACCCTCTTCTCCGTTGTTCTCAATAGCCTTTGTTGCCTCAATCTGCAGCTGTACATCGTCTTCTTTATCCAGTACAAGTTTCAGGAAGCTCATCATTGCAAGATCAGGCATCTTACCCATTGCTCTTACAATCTCAAGACAGGTCTTTAAATCCTGGTTTTTGTACAAACGTTTCATCACGTCCAGTGTTGAGCGCATATTGAGATCGCCTGCCACCTGTACTGCAAGGTGCCTCACTTCAGGAGAATGATGTAACAGGGCCTCCCTGATGTCATCCTCAGCATCGTTCTGCTTAAATTCCCTGATCATCCGAAGGGCAAACATCACAACTGTAGGATTGGGTGAGGTAAGCCATTTCTTAAATGAAGGTACCGGAAGGTTATGCTGTATAATGAGTTCATGCAGGGTGATCTGTTCCCAGAGTGAGAAGGGGCTTGTAAGATATGAAAGGAACTCAAAAGGATCTTTGTCGCTTAACCTTACAAGTGCAATCTGAGCTTCCATACGCAGTATCTCGTTACTTGAATTCAGTGCTCTGTACATCTCGGAATTAGCATCTTTAATGTTCATAAAAGCCAGTTCACGGAATCCTTTTATTTTCTTATGCCAGCGGCGATCCTGAGCACGTTGTATTGAATCACGGTCAAGTCCCAGGTGCTTGTATAGTCCGGTAAGCTTCTTTTCTGCATCGCCCTTCAGGTTGACACTGACGTCGATCATCTGGTCAATAAGTACCTGTCTCCGGTAATTATCAGATGCAATGGCCCGGAATTTATCAGGATCGGTATCATAAAAAAGATAATCAATAATCATACTCTGGTAATTCTCTGCAAGATACTGCATTAGATGCCCCTGCCTTTCCATCCTTGTCCTGTTTAAAAGAATTATCATTAAGAGTATGATCATTGAAGCAATGGAAAACATGATTGTAATGATCAATGCATTGACAAGGGCAAAGGACTTTCCGAAATAATTAATTCTTTTAAGCCAGGGACTGTCGCCTTTGATAAAGAGCAAGTTACGGACCGAAGTCTCTGGCTGGGCTCTTACCCCGGATGTGTCGGCGCTTATGGCAACGGCTGTTTGTAAAGTCCTGATCGTATCAACTGAAGTTGTATCCCGGGACAAAGATTGTGATTGATTAGCTTCAATAGAACCTGATAAAATGAATGATAATATTGACATTAAGATATACTTCATCATTTCATTTTAATTGCATAAATGAAATTCACACTGCCTTCGAACCTGTTACGCCAAATATCTTCTTCATATTCCTCTATTGAGTACCCTGCTCCTACCCGCATTACCAGTCTGTTTGTCAGCGAAAAATTACCTGTCAGTCTTACACTGTGGGCGCTTAACCGCATCAGATCAGCCTGTATATCAAATGGTTCATCTGGAGCCGTACCGGTACCCAGGGTTACCTGGAAATAATTTCTGTCGTTAAAGTAGCGTCTTGCATTGAAATAGAATGACGCTGTAGGGCCCTCATCTTTAAAATAGACATATCCTTTTGCCGAAAGCCAGAATTTACCAAGGTATTTTTCAACTGATGCCAGTGCTATGTAAATGTCCCTGTCGAAATAGTAATAATTGAGACCGGCAGAGATCTCCCAGCCTTCAGGCAGAACCTGCCATACCTCTACTGCAGCTCTGTGCCGTGGAAAATAAGAACCCGGGCTGTATGCATATGTCAGGTAAGCATAGTTTTTATTTGTAATACGGGGATATGCCTCAGCTTCAACCTGAAGTTCAGTAGCATATCGGGGAGAGGGTTCTCCGATCATTAAATTTCCGATATTCAATCCCACTGCTGCCGGCCCACAATTAAATTTGTGTCCGGCACCGGCTTTAAAAACCTGCCAGAAACGGGAATACGGTTCAGAGAAGGTATCGAAAGAATAACCGGCTCTTAAATCAGTTGCTACTGGTGTGTTTTCTTTTGCCCACAGAGTTATATCTCTATGTGCGGAGATAGCATCCTCATTATCAGGCTCTTTCATAAGGAGGGTGTCTATTACGGCCGCTGCCAGTTTATAATCTTTTTGCCAGGCAAGGATACGTCCGAGCAGAATTCGCGCATCACCAAAATCAGGAAAAGTATTTACAAGTTTGCGGGCAGCTGCAGCAGCGCCGGTATAATCTCCGCCGAAAGCCATTTCCCTTATTCTCAGGTATTCAGCCCCGGGATTAGGAACATTCTGCGCATAAGTTGTATAAGAAGTAAGTAATCCGGTTATTAATACTCCAATAAAAAACAGGCTTAGTTGTCTGACCATGATTCATTTATTGAGAATAGATCTGATCCTTGCAACCAGATCAATCGGATTAAAAGGTTTGACCATATAACCGCTGATCCCTAATTCATGTGCCTGGCGTTGCATCTGCTGATCGCTGAATGCCGTCAATACCAGAACAGGGGTATCTTTACCCTGGTCGGACCGGACATACTTAACCAGCTCAAGCCCGCTGCGGTAAGGTAGATGAATATCAATCACCAGAAGGTCATAATCATTTTTCTGAAGCAGGGTTACCGCTTCATTCCCATCTTCTGCTGTGTCTGTTTCAAATCCTTCCCGCTTAAGTACGATAGCAAGGGTTTTCATTGCCATCGGGTTATCTTCACAAATAAGAATCTTCATGATCAGAAAACGGTTAGGTTGCCCATTTTATTTTAAGGCTGCTCTATTTCAACCTTTCAGGTAGATTTTTGGCAAAAGTGGTAATTTTTAACAGGGCCTCCAAAAAAAAGGTGTTTAATTTTAATTCCTCATAATAATTTGAGATCTATAATGAGAACCAGTAATTCAATTTAACAAGAAAAATATTATTGGGAAATACGTTTCGAATGAGTTTGAATGAATCACCTGCTGATGCTCCGGCATCATTTGTTCTACCTGTTCTCTCACTTGACCATACAAAATAGATAAAGGATCCCAAACGGTACTCCCATTTGGCTACAAGGTTTGATCTGAACTGGTGAAAATTGAAATCCGGATTTCCAATGAAATAATCTGAAATCAAATCATTGTTTTCATCGAGACCATACATGTTTCCAATAACCTGAGGAGAATTAAAAACTGAAAACCGGTCTTCATATTCCTTTGCATCAGGATCAGTAACACGTTTAAACTTAGAGTAGCTGCCACGTGAGACAAAAGGACTTCCATAATATTGTACCGAAAATTCCGGTGAAAGGTTCAGATCGACTCTGAAGGTTAGTCCAAGTGTTTTCTGATCAATAGTCCCAAGGATGTACCTTGTTCCGGGTAAGATATTTTTTGTAGTCACATACTGAAGTTCGTTGCGGTTATCTTCGAAATTTGCGGACACCCTTATTTTAAGAGGGCTTAGGGGACGCAGGGATATACCGGGTTCAATCTGATAACTCGAAGCAGATTTATCACCCCTGAATTCATAACTGTATTCAAGTTGGGCTGTCATTTTTTTTGACACATCAGTCCCGATTTCCCCAAACATCAAAACATCGGATGGCATTTTCATATCATAACCACCTCGCAGGATTTTTGTATCGAAAGCTGCTGAATGAAAAATGATGTTTGCTTCAAGCTTCCACTGATTTTTTAATTCTGATTCAAATGCCAAATGTCCTCCTGATCCAAGATAAGTACCGTTAAAGTTCCATGAGTTAAATTGTTCAAGAGTGATCTCATATTTCCTGAAAATTGAAGCCGGCTGGTTAATAAAATAGGAGACCTCACTCTCCTGGTTTATCTGGTCAGCTGTTCTCATATAACCCAGGTCGTTAAGTTCCAGACCTGGAGAAAGCCATGTTACACCGGTCGAATATCTCCAGAATCCCTTTGATCCCTTACCGATCATGAACTTACCACCTAAGCCGCTTAAATGGGTACTTGTCGTATCATAGTTCAGATAATCTGCACCCGGTCGCTGGTAATAACGTGCCGATGATTCATGAAGCAAAGTGATTGCTTCTTTGCTTCCGTCGATATGGCTTCCGATTAACCGGGCATCTATATAAAATTCCTTATCCTTCCAGCGATGTATCAGATCAAGTCCCCCCGTATAAGCATCTGTACTCAGAAATTCAAGATGTTCATCACTTATGAACCTGTTTGTGGATGTAAGCATGCCTCCAAGTACAGTTGTACCGGCATTGTATCCTTTCTGGATACGTGCAATCATATAATTGGTTAACGGTTCAATATTCCTTTTGCTGCTGTTGCCCTCAGAATCGCTGAGTTTTGCATACTCATTTGCAGTAACACTCTGTATTAATCCAACGGATACTCCTTTTGATGTTGTACCGCTGAATTTTATTGCGCTGAGAATTGTTGTCTTATCGGGTGTTTTTACAAACATATCATCCCCGGGGATTATTGTCAATGATGGTGCATGACCGATACGTCTGGAATAAAAGAGGCTCTGATTATCAAATGTATTATCAAAAATTGTAAGACCTTCAAGAAAGAATGGCCGCTTCTCCTCATAGAAAGTTTCAAATGCTGTTAAATTCATAACTGATGGATCGGATTCCACCTGTCCGAAGTCGGGATTAACTGTCAGATCGACAGTGAAATTGCTTGAAATTCCAATTTTGGCATCAAGACCTATATTCCCTCCCCAGCTTCTTCCATCTGTTGTAAAAGGATTCCCGGGTACTTCTTTAATAGTCTTAAGGTCGCCGAGCGCGAAAGGCATAAGTTCGAGACGTTTTGATTTCTTTAATCCCCTGACACCTTGTAATTCGCCGAAATTATAAAGCATCCCGGGACCTGTTTTTGATTGTTTCTCCCAGTTACTCTCCTCCTGTAACCTGGCTATCCACCTCCATGTATGCATTCCCCACACCTGTTCATCTTTGTTGCTGTAACGAAGCTGGCTCAACGGAACCTCCAGCTCAGCGACCCATGCTGAATCCTCCAGCCCTACTTTTCCCTTCCATACAGCGTTCCAGTTAAAATCCCAGTTCATGGGATTGAAAAGTACAAGGTCAACCTTCTGACCCCACGCAGTGATCGTAAACTCAAATCCTGTCCGGTAATCACGATAGCTGTCGAAGGTAACGCCAACTATATCACCGACAATCTCATCACGAACTCCCGCATATCTCTGGATTTTATCCGGTTCATCATCATAGGCCCGGAAGGCTATGTAAAGGTTCTTGTCATCATACTGTATATTCAACTCGGTGGGGAATGTCGGTTTTGCCCCCTCATTGGGAAGAAACTGGGTATAGTCACCTGCCCATGTACCCTTCTTCCAGCATTCGTCATCAAGTCTCCCGTCAATAACAGGTTTTTCAGTCACAAGCCGGGATGTTGTATATACAGGTTGCTGTGAAGATGAATTTTGCCTGGTTGCTGTATCCTGTTGGAAACTGAACTCCATCCCTGTGGAGGATGAAAATCCTGTAAAAGGCAATGAAAAGAATAAAAGGAAAAAAAGATTGAGCTTTAAGCTTGAACTGAGTCGTAACATTTCGGATAATTAAATTGCGGATTCTAAAAATTTCTCCCAAAAATAAAAGAATAACTCATTATACCTGTTATATCAATTCAATATTAACATATCATCTTACATAGAAAATAATCACTATGAAGAAATTACTCTTTTTAGTTATTGTCATCAGTCTTATGAGCTATGTATCATCCGGACAGAATCCTGTGATGCCAATGTCAGCCTGACCAGGATAATTCTCAGAGTCCCGTATATCCTTTTGAGGTGACCTTAAATATAAAAACCTTCGCCAATGAAGATGCCGGAAAGCGGCAGAAGCTATACCGGCGACCATCTGATGAAGATAGGCTTGAATATCGGGTCTGCTACTCCGCTGACCAGTGTTGTGTATGAGATAAGCGAATAATTATTTACCGTCCCAGCCTGCCAGTCTGGTCCAGAGGTTCCAGGCTGCATATGCTTTCTGGTTGGCATTAAGGGGCTGGCTGTGGGCTGAGGAACAGTTGTACCAGTCGATGCCCAGCGTATGTGAATTCTGCCATTCGACAGCCCAG
>DATKXL010000192.1:0-11087 GCA_035529055.1 Bacteroidales bacterium | reverse complement strand
TTAAACGATGTTTCTTTCTGAAAGGTATCTCTCCATCTCTTTTTGGATCTCTTCTGCTTTTGATGCTGCGGTTTTGTCAAAATTCCGGGAGTCATCGGCAAATATTATAGCCCGCGATGAGTTGACCAGCAGTCCGCAAGTGCTGTTCATTCCGTATTTGGAGACATCTGCAAGACTGCCTCCCTGTGCACCGACGCCCGGTACGAGAAGGAAATGATCGGGAACAAGCCTTCGGATATCTTTCAGCATTTCGGCTCTTGTAGCCCCTACCACATACATAAGATTATCGATGCTGCCCCACTTTTGTGAAACAGTCAGCACTCTTTCAAAAAGCTTTATTCCATCCTCATTATGATACTGGAAATCATCTGCACCTTTGTTGGAAGTAAGGGCCAGAAGGGCAACCCATTTGCCCTCGTACGAGAGGAATGGTGTCACAGAGTCTTCACCCATATAGGGAGCAACAGTTATTGCATCAAAAGGCATTTTTTCCAGAAAAGCCCTGGCATACATTTTTGATGTGTTGCCTATATCTCCCCGTTTTGCATCGGCAATAACAAAGAGATCGGGATATTTTCGTTTAATATATTTCAAAGTCGATTCAAGAGAAATCCATCCCCTGGTTCCATAACATTCATAAAAAGCAATGTTTGGCTTGATGGCTACAGCATATTGATGAGTGGCATCAATAATTCTTTTATTGAATTCAAAAACAGGATCTTTAAACTTAAGGAGGAAAGAGGGGATTTTTTCATATTCCGAGTCAAGCCCTACGCAAAGAAATGATCTTTTGGCGACTATGTTCTCAAAAAGCTGTGAGTGATTCATGACAACAGTTTTAGATATTGCTCTCTTTCAGGCGTTCAGCATTTTCAGCCATCTGCAGCTTATCAATTACCTCATGGATATTGCCATCGAGTATTGAAAGAAGATTATATATTGTAAGATTTATCCTGTGATCGGTCATCCTCCCCTGAGGGTAGTTATAGGTACGGATCTTGGCTGATCTGTCACCGGTCGATACCATGGTTTTTCTTTTATGAGATACCTCATCCAGGTATTTCTGGTATTCAAGATTGTAAAGCCTTGTTCTCAATTCCTTAAGCGCCTTGTCATAGTTCTTAAGCTGCGACTTTTCATCCTGGCATGTCACAACTATGCCTGTCGGAACATGAGTCAGACGAATAGCCGAATAGGTGGTATTTACAGATTGACCTCCCGGACCGGAAGAACAGTAGGTATCTTTACGAATATCTTCATTCTTCATTTCAACATCAAATTCATCAGCTTCAGGAAGAACAACCACCGAGGCTGCCGAGGTATGAATACGTCCCTGAGTTTCAGTCTGGGGGACCCTTTGCACCCTGTGCACACCGGACTCATATTTTAAAAGACCATAAACACCTTCTCCCGATACACTTAACACAATCTCTTTGTAACCGCCTGCTGTCCCTTCCGAAAAGCTGTTTATCTCTGCTTTCCACCCTTTTTGTTCAAAGAACTTGCTGTACATCCTGAACAGATCACCGGCAAAGATACTTGCTTCGTCGCCGCCGGTCCCGGCTCTGATCTCCATTACAGCATTTTTATCATCTTCAGGATCAGTAGGGATAAGCAGCAACTTGATCTCTTCCTCCATTTCAGGAACCTTTGCGTTAAGCTGTTCAAGCTCGGCTTTCGCCATCTCCCTCATCTCCTCTTCTCTTTCTGTTGCCAGTAATTCTTTTGTGCTGGTAATGTTTGAGAGAGTCAGCCTGTATTTTTCGTAAGCCTCTATAATAGGCTGAAGATCTTTGTATTCCTTATTAAGTTTAATGTATTTATCCATATCGGAAAGAATATCCGATCGGGTAAGCAGTTCTCCCACCTCAATAAACCGCGTCTTCACACCCTCCAGCCTTTCAAGAATCATATTGGTTGCCATATACACACAATTTTCAGGATGCGAAGGTAAGAAAAAAGGTGCAATGTTGTCAAGGTGAAGATAAAATCAGTAATCAAAGCTTCCAAACTCTGATCTGATTGTCAGCCTTTTCCCTTCAAAGACATCACACCTGCCAATTATTTTTGCTTCGAGGTTAAAACCTTCTGCAATCCTGATTATCTCGTCAGCGTTTTTCTTATTGGTATAGATCTCGAACCTGTGGCCCATATTGAATACCTTATACATTTCCTTCCATGACGTATCAGATTGTTCCTGAATGATTCTGAACAGAGGTGGCACCGGGAACATATTATCCTTAACAATACGCATGTTATTAACAAACCTCATTATCTTTGCCTGTCCGCCGCCCGAGCAATGGATCATCCCATGGATCTCACTGCGCAATGCCTCAAGGATCTTTTTAATAACCGGAGAGTATGTCCGGGTTGGTGAAAGAAGCAGTTTGCCTGCATCAGGGCTCAAACCCTCAACCGGATCCGTCAGTCTGAGCTTCCCTGAATAGATAAGATCATAAGGAAGAGTTATGTCAAAACTGTCCGGGTATTTTGATGCCAGATAAGGTGCAAAAACATCATGGCGCGCTGCTGTAAGACCATTACTTCCGATACCGCTGTTATATTCTTTTTCATAGCTGGTCTTCCCCGACGACGCAAAACCTATAATTATATCTCCAGGTCTGATATTATGATTTGACACTACATCAGATCTTTTCATTCGGGCAACGACAGTCGAATCAACAACTATCGTCCTTACAAGGTCGCCTATGTCAGCAGTCTCACCGCCTGTTGAATAAATTCCGATGCCCAGGTTCCGCAATTCGGTCAGAACCTCTTCGGTACCGTTAATAATTGCTGAAATAACTTCCCCCGGGATCAGGTTTTTATTCCTTCCTATTGTTGAAGAGAGAAGGATATTATCGTAAACCCCAACACAAAGGAGATCGTCCAGATTCATAACGATTGCATCCTGGGCTATCCCCTTCCATACCGACATATCTCCGGTCTCCTTCCAATAGATATAAGCAAGGGATGATTTGGTACCGGCTCCATCAGAATGCATAACATTGCAATACTCTCCATCGCCACCGAGTATATCAGGTACAATCTTGCAAAATGCTTCAGGGAAGAGACCTTTATCTACCTTCTCTATTGCTTTAAGAACATCTTCCTTTTCCGAGGATACGCCTCTTTTGCTATATTTTGATTCGGTTGGCAATTTGTAACGTTTCAGGTATTAAAGGTATAAAAAGCAGAAAATTAACCGCAAAGTTCGCAAAGATATGAAAAGCATGGTTTTAACTATGTGTTCTTAACGGTTACTCTCACCTTGAATATACCCATTCAACAGATTGCTTCAGTAGTTTCCGGAAGGTTGGATTCTCAAACGTTGGAGCATCATGACCGCTTTGCAGTGTTACTATCCTGGCTTTACCATATCTCTTGGTCCAGCCTATTATTGGAGTGCTGCTGGGCTCACCGGTTGTCAGCAAAGGGGTAACCCCATCTTCAACATAGTAACCTTTATATGTCTCGTCGAATATTTCAAAATCCTTTACTCCTTTTGTTACAGGGTGCTTTGGACTTGCAATTTTTACATTGAAATGAAGATCATGGATATAAGAGCTTGGTGCATACTCCTTTCCATTTATGGTAGTTGGTTTATGAAAATATTTCCCTCCGATAATATTCCAGTATTCAGGCCAGTCGTCAAAAGCGCATATGCTGTGATGCAGGGCCACAACAGGCTTCCCCTGACTGATACACTCTGTAAAATACTTCGCCTGATCCTCAGTGATCTTCTGCCACATATGGTAGAAAACAAGAACATCATATTTATTCCTGTTTTCAGGCAGAAACATGTCATAAGCACCTGGCAGTTCAGCAACCTGGTATGTAATTTTATCTCCCAGGCTGGCAAGCATTTCATTGAATTGTTCCACTTTATAACCGTGTCCGCCGGTTATGACCAGAATACGGATGGGTTTTGCAGGGGGTGTTGAATGAAGAAGTTGAGCAATATATATGAAGCTTAAAAGAAAGATTAATAAGAGTTTTCTCATAAGTATTTTATTTCTTCGGCGATACATAATCCGTTCTCATCACCCTGAATTCTGTCCGTCTGTTAATCTGGTGAGCGATCTCTTTTTGCTCTTCGCTTGCCAGAGAGTTAATAAACTGTTCAGTCAATGCAGCACCCGGTTTCAGAAAAGAATACTGCGCACTTATCAGTGCATCGACAACCTTGGGGCTCGATTCACCATAACCTTTTGGTGATAACCTTTCCTGTTCTATCCCTTTCTCGATAAGATACTGTACAACCGACTGTGCTCTCTTCTGGGAGAGATCCTGATTATACTCTTCAGTATCACGTGAGTCGGTGTGTGACATAAGTTCTATAGTGACATTCGGATTGTCGTTAAGCGTTTCAACAAGCTTGTCAAGAGAAACCATTGATTCGGGCCTCAGATCCCATTTTCCGAAGTCGTAAAAGATATTTGGCAGTTCAATGGGATTATCGATTGGTGTCAGAAGAAGTGTAACCATGTAATCACGGCTCTTCTCCTGTCCTTTTGTTGTTTGTTTTTCTTTACCGTTAAGATACCCTCTTTTTGATGCGAGGAAAATATAGTCAACATCCGGTTTAAGAGCGAACCTGAAATCGCCTGTGGCACCTGTTTCTGCCTGAAGGTTTGATCCGTCGCTGGCTATAAGCTGGACTACTGATCCGGTAATCGGGCTGTCTGTTTTCTCATCTTTAACCAGTCCGGTAATATTGAACCTTAACGGAGGCATCTCAAAGGAATAGAGATCATCATTCCCCCTGCCCTTCCTCGTTGAGCTGAAGATACCGCGCTCATTTACTGTTTCAAAGACAATCCCGAAGTCATCAGAAGAGCTGTTAATCGGCGATTTCATATTCTGGATTATCCACGATCCGTCAGGCTGTGGTGTCGCTTTGAAGATATCAAGGCCTCCCATACCGATATGCCCGTCGGAAGCAAAGTAGAGAGTACCGTCTTCCTTAACAAAAGGGAAGAGCTCATCACCGCTTGTATTTATTTCAGGACCTGCATTGCGAGGTGCTGACCACGTTCCACCGGATTTTGTTACCACATAAATATCTTTTAAACCAAAGCCGCCGGCAATGTCCGATACAAAGTAAAGGGTCAGTCCGTCAGAAGATATTGCAGGATGGGCAGCTACAACTGTATCAGGGAGAATGCCCATATTTTCAGGTTTGCTCCAGTTCTCGCCGGCACTTCTTGAATACATGATAACACATCCTTTTGTTTCACGTTTGCCTGCTTCGCATCGGGTAAAATAGATTTCTCTGAAATCAGAAGATAAAGATGGGGTGCCATCCTCAAATTCGCTGTTGATATTACTGACCGGAACAGGAGTGCTCCATTTTGACTTTTTATCAAGCCGGCTTTCAAAAATATCCGTAAAGCCCTGACCCGTTGCCCCGTGTGTCTTACTGCCCTGAGCATCATCACGGGAGGAGGTAAAATAAACCACCCCAAAATCGTCTCTGCCATAAGCAGGACTGAAGTCAGATTCTTTTGAATTTAAATCTTTAAGTTCTTCGATTCTGTATGCTTCCGGATTCCGCTGCCACTCAAGTGCAAGTTCGCACGCTCTTATTTCCTGGTCGGCCCTTGCATCAGAAGGAGCTATCTGCTTATATTTTTTCATTTCTTCTATAGCCGGGGCATACTTAGCGTTTTTCTTAAGCGATATTGCCAGCAAGTATTGAGCTTCGGGTTTTGAAAACGATGATCTTGCAGCCAATCTGTACCAGGTTTCCGCATTTCTCGGATCATTGGTCATGCGATAACATTCCGCGATCATATAAATTAATTCCGTTCTGCCCGATTTATCCGTTTTTTTCGTCCTTGAATAAGAGTTCTTAAACAGGTCAATAGCATCATAATATTCTCCGGCGCTGAATGAAGAATAAGCTCTCTCAGATTTTCGCTTCTGCGCGGGCGACTCATGTAAACTTATAAAAGAAAATATAATGATGAGGCATATAAATCGTTTCATAATTCCGCTTTCTTTGATCGTAAAAGTAATCAATTTAAGGTATATTGGTATAAAGAGTTAACGGTACCGGCACATAAATATTATAAAAAAAAGCTGTATTAAAAGCGATTTTAACCACCCCGTCATGAACCTTCGGTCATGACACCCCTCCTTAAAAAAGGAGGGGAAAGTATTAATATACAATAGTATAACTTTCTCCTCCTCAATGAGGAGGAGTACCCCGAAGGGGGGAGGTGGTGGACTTTTCCTTCAGCTTCTTATATAAAACATGAAATAAACCAACCAACCTTATTATCTTGTAAAGAGCAGTTCCCGGTACTTGGGAAGCGGCCAGATTTCGTTATCTACAATTAATTCAAGCCGGTCAATATGATTTCTGATCTGATCGAGATAAGGTTTTACATTTTTCTCATAAGCTAACGCTTTATTAAATGAATCCTCTATAACGTTGGCCTTTCTTCGTTCGTCAATCATTTTGCCGACAAGTTTTTTGATCATATTAATATGATCGGATATTGTAACGATCATCTCTTTATGCGATCCCGCAAGCTGTTCATATTCAGACTCACTGAATACTTCCTTTAATCCTTTTACATTCTCGATAAGAGTTGTCATATAACGGATTCCAGTAGGAACAATATGATTGATCGCCAGATCGCCAAGCACCCTGGCTTCAATCTGAACCTTTTTAGTAAACTTTTCAAATTCGACCTCCACACGACTTTGAAGTTCCTTCTCCGTAAATATCCCTGACCCTATAAGTACTTCTTTTGAATGTGCTGTAAGGTAAGACTTTAACGATTCCGGAACGCTTGCAATATTTAACAGTCCTCTTTTTACTGCTTCCTGGTGCCACTCCTTGCTGTAATTGTCACCTTCAAACAAAACTCGATGAGAATCAATTATATATTTCTTCAGGACCTGGAAAATTGCTTCATCTTTATTTCTTCCTTTCCTGATTATCTGTTCAACTTCTTTCCTGAATATCGTAAGCTGATGAGAAACTGCAGCATTAAGTACTATCATTGATGCGCTGCAGTTAGCTGATGATCCGACAGCTCTGAATTCGAACCTGTTCCCCGTGAAAGCAAAGGGGGAGGTACGGTTACGGTCAGTGTTATCCATCAGAATCTCAGGAATCTTTCCGATTCCAAGCTTAAGCTCGGTCTTTTGGGCCGGGGTCATTTTCTTTTCCGGCACTTTGCTCACAATATCATCAAGCATGTTGTTCAGGTAAGTACCAAGGAACACAGAGATTATTGCCGGGGGAGCTTCATGTCCTCCAAGCCGGTATGAGTTTGACTCATTCATTACTGAAGCCCTTATGAGTTCGTTACTGTCGTTAACCGCTTTTATGACATTCACAAGAAATGTAAGGAACTGCAGATTTGATTTGGGGTTCTTGCCCGGAGATAAAAGATTTACTCCGGTATTGGTGGCCATTGACCAGTTATTATGCTTTCCTGAACCATTTATTCCGGCGAAAGGTTTTTCATGAAACAGAACCCTGAAATTATGCTTTCGTGCTATACGCTTCATCACATCCATCAGAAGCTGGTTATGATCCACGGCAAGGTTAACCTCCTCATAAATAGGTGCACATTCAAACTGATTGGGTGCCACTTCATTATGACGGGTTTTAACAGGTATTCCAAGCTTATATGCTTCAGTTTCAAAGTCTTTGATAAAACACATTACCCTTTCGGTAATGGAACCAAAATAGTGATCGGCAAGTTGTTGATCTTTTGATGACTGGTGCCCCATCAGAGTTCTCTCGGCAAGCATCAAATCGGGACGAGCATAATAGAGTGCTTCATCAACGAGGAAATACTCCTGTTCGATTCCCAGAGTAGCATATACTTTGGAAACATCTTTATCAAAATACTGGCATATATCCACGGCAGCCCTGTCGAGTTCAGACAGAGCTTTAAGCAATGGAGCCTTATAGTCGAGAGCTTCTCCCGTATATGAAACAAAAATTGTAGGAATACAAAGGGTCGTGCCCACAATAAAAACCGGTGACGAAACATCCCATGCAGTGTATCCTCTCGCTTCAAAGGTATTTCTTATTCCCCCGCTCGGGAAGCTTGATGCATCAGGTTCGGACTGTACCAGCACCTCCCCTGAGAAATTCTCAACAACATGCCCGTTATCACCAACTTCAATAAAACCATCATGCTTTTCAGCAGTACCGTCTGTCAGTGGATGAAACCAGTGAGTGAAATGAGTGGCACCTCTTTCCAATGCCCATGCTTTTAACCCTATAGCTACCTGGTTTGCTTCAACCATGTTCAGTGATTTTCCCTGCTCAATAGCTTGTTTTATTACCTTAAAAGCCTCTTTCGACAGATAATGCTCCATCTTGTGAAGATCAAAAACATTCATTCCAAAGTATTTGGAAACATTTTTGGATGGAGGTTCACTTTCTACAGGTTCCCTGTTGAATAGTTCTCTTAATGCGCTAAATCTAAGTTCTGCCATATTTCTTATCTTTTTGGCAAAAATATAATATTTTTTGACAGCCCCCTATTTTATAGCATATTTTTTTAATAATTATACTTTTTTTATTAACAACCCCCTGTTTTTTATACCTCTTTGTCTAAAACGACATGTATTTTATCAAATCACCCCCTGATAATAAAAGTCAACAACGACAGATTTCTGTAGTTTGAACCAGAACAAAATGAGGGACCGATTTTCCCTTCTGTTTTTAGGAAATTTGTTATATTTGTTGCCTGTATTTTAAAAAAGTATATTTCTTTAAATTAAAAACCAATTATAAATGTCAGCACTTCAATTTCTAAGGGAAAAAGCCGGAGTATTGGTTGCAGGAGTTATTGGACTTTCACTATTCTTATTTGTGGTGAGCGATTTCTTTGGAAACGGCAGAGGGCAGAGGGCTCAGGCCAGGAAATACTACGAAATCGGCAGGATCGGTGACGAGGTGGTGTCTTACCAGGATTATGAGCAGAAAATCCAGAACCTCCTTGAAATTTACAAGTTATCCGGCAATACAAATATTGACGAGGCAACAACTGAATCGATCAGAGAGCAGACGTGGCAGCAACTTGTCAGGGAAAGAATTCTTGATGATCAATATAAGATACTGGGGATAGGCGTCAGCACTGAAGAGGTTGATGAGCTTGTGCTAGGGAATAATCCTCATCCGGTAGTGCTGCAATTATTTACTGATCAGCAGACGGGCACCTATAATAAATCATTTCTTGTAAACTTCCTCAAGCAAACCGAATTTGATGAGACGGCTAAGAAATATTGGCTCTTCTTTGAAAATGAAATTGTCAACGACAGGATGAATTCGAAGTATAATACTTTTGTTTCAAAAGGATTATTTGTAACATCAAAACAGGTTGAATTCGACATGAATCTTGCAAGTGCAACTGTTGATTTCAGCTATATTATGAAAAATTATGCTGCCATTCCCGACTCTTCAATTACAATAGCCCGTTCTGAAATTGAGTCTTATTATGCTAAACGCAAAGAAAGCTATAAAAGAAATCCTTTAAGGGATATTGAATATGTCACTTTTGATATTGTGCCTTCTGAAGATGATATCAAAGAGACTGAAAAATGGATAGAGAAAACCAAAACTGAATTTGCTGAGGCCCCCGAACCGGTGCAGTTTATAAATCTGACCGCCGATTCACGTCACATTGGATTCTTCGTTCCGATAAGCGAAGTGCCCGAGGTCCTGGCCGATTTTGTCAGGAAAGAGGATATGAATACCATATTTGGTCCATATAATGAGGAGGGAACATATAAGGTTGCCAGACTGCTTGCCGTAGCTAACAGACCCGATTCGGTCCAGGCTCGTCATATCCTGATATCCCCCAACCAGGAAAGAACCCTTGAACAGGTTAAACAACATGCTGACAGTCTGATAAAGCTGATAAAGTCGGGTACCTCGTTCTCCGCTCTTGCCATGTCAAATTCAGATGACCAGGGATCGGCACAGCTGGGTGGTGATCTCGGATGGTTTACCGAAGGAAGAATGGTTGTGCCATTTAACAATGCATGCTTTGCAGCCAAAAAAGGCGATATAGTAACTACTGAAACAACTTTTGGAATTCATATAATTGAAATTCTGGCTCAGTCAAAAAATTCCAGAAAATATAATATCGGGATAATTGACAGAAAGATTATCGCCGGTCAGGCTACAAACCAGAGGGTTTACAGTGAAGCAAGCCAGTTTGCAGGCACCAACGACACATACGAGAAATTTAACAAGGCAATTGCTGATAAGCGACTTAACAAGAGGATAGCAAATGATATTTCACCTCAGCAAAAAACCTTACCAGGACTTGATTTTCCCAGGGCTCTGATTATAGCTTTGTTTCAGGCTGAAAGCAGGAAAATAATACTTGACAACAGTCAGCAGGCTGTTCTCGAGCTGGGCGACAAGTATGTAGTTGCATATTGTACAAAAGTGCAGGAGGAGGGAGTTGCGCCATTAAAAGATGTTGAGAATGAGATCAGGTTCGCTCTGACTAAGGATAAAAAGGCAGAGATTATCTCGGCCGAATTCATTAAAAATAGTGAAGGAGGCAAATCTCTTGATGATATTGCAAGGGCTATGGGGCTTACTGTACAGGAAGCCACTCAGGTCAATTTCCGCTCTTATTCTGTACCTGGTGCCGGAACCGAGCCTGCCCTCATTGCTGCTGCTTCAAGCGCCAAACAAGGCAGTGTTGCAGGACCTGTAAAAGGTTCCAATGGTGTTTACCTGGTATCAGTCAATAATGTTGTAAATGCTGCCGATGAAGATCTTAAGCTTCTTAAAGACAGGCTCACTATGACTTATCAGATGAGGGGAAGTTATGAGGCTTATGAGGCTTTGCGTAAGAGTGCAAACATTGAGGATAGAAGGTACAAGTTCTATTAATAATAATATAAGCAAGACACAAACAAGAAAGCCCCCGGGGAATCCCGGGGGCTTTCTGTTAAAGTTAGGCGACTACCTACTCTCCCGCTATCGCAGTACCATCGGCGCTGACGGGTTTAACTTCTCTGTTCGGAATGGGAAGAGGTGGAGCCCCGCCGCTATAGTCACCTTAAGAATCTAAATAACCTATGACACA
>DATKXL010000191.1:0-3156 GCA_035529055.1 Bacteroidales bacterium | reverse complement strand
ATTGCAACATCCTCAAATAATTCGATCAGACTTATAACGGTGCCGCGCGGCACAAGCCTTATCCCGGTGGATGATTTTAACAGCACATGGAAACTCTGCGAGCCTGAAAATGTTGCAGAATTCAGCGCCACAGCTTACTTCTTCGGACTTATACTGAATAAAGCATTGGACGTGCCTGTAGGTCTTATTTGCACAAGTTGGGGAGGAACAAGGATCGAACCATGGATAAGCGAAGAAGGATTTAAGGATTTCGACTGGGTTATACTTCCCGAAAAAACCCAGAATCCGGAAAATCTCTCACCTCAAACACCGACTGTCCTTTTTAATGCAATGATCAGTCCTCTGGTTGGTTACGGTATCCGTGGAGCTATCTGGTATCAGGGGGAGTCGAACAGAAACGAACCTTCACAATATCAGAAGCTTATGCCCGGCCTGGCCGAAAACTGGAGGTCTGTTTGGGGAATTGGCGAGTTTCCATTATACTATGTTCAGATAGCGCCATTCGATTACGGACCAACAGGAATAAACTCAGCATACCTGCGCGAAGCACAGCTAAAAGCCTCAACTGCAATAGCCAACTTTGGAATGGCCTGCATAATGGACACGAGTGAAAAAGATAACATCCACCCTTCTAACAAGAAGGCAGCAGGTGACAGGCTTGCTTACCAGGCACTGGTAAAAACTTACAGTAAAAAAGGCTTTGCCTGTGATGGACCTGTTATCAAAGAGATGAAAGTTGAAGGTAACCAGGTTAAGCTGACGTTTGATAATGCTCCAAACGGCCTTACAACCTTTGGCAAAGAACTCTCATGCTTTGAAGTGGCAGGGGCAAATAAAAGGTTTTATCCTGCCACAGCATTTATAACTAATGCAGGTATAACCCTTTTCTCCCAATCGGTGAATGAACCTGTAGCGGTAAGGTACGCTTTCAGTGACTTCATTGTAGGTGATCTGTTCAACACCGAAGGAGTACCGGCATCATCATTCAGAACTGACGAATGGGATATACAATAAATCAGCTGAACATTTCCTCGTAATGAGGCATGGTATCAAAAATACCGCCTCCTGTCCTGTAAAAATCGCTGTTGAGCTCATAAACACCTTGCTTAGCATTCACCCAGGGGGCATCTTTACGGGGGTGATAACCCAGCATGGTATTCCAGTTTTTGTAGTTCTGATGTCCATTGCTTTCAACCAGTCCAAGGTTACCGATACCGGGAAATGAAGCCAGTCGAGCAGCCACATTCTTATTCCATTCCACAAGAATGGGATTGACTGTCAGATCAGCACAGAAGCATGGAATATTCCTATCGTAAGCAGCCTGTGCAATTTTCATGGTCATGCTGAGTGTTTTGGCGATGGCTTTGAGCGCTATCGCTTTATAGCCCATCCCGATCCGTTTGACTGCATCCTCAACAGTATGGGCACTTTCATCCGATGCTAACCTTACCGGAATATCGCTAACATCTATCTCCATCTCTTCGGCAAATGGCTCCTCAATAATGGCTATCTGATCAAATGCCCCGATTGCCTTTGCATGATCAAGCAGCTTGAGCAATGTCTCCTTCTTCTCATACCTGCCATTGGCATCAAAATAATATGGTAGTTTACCGTTACTGGTATAGTTTGTTTTTACGTTTCCTATGGCTTTATGAATTTCAGTCAACCTGGCTTTATCTTTTTCAAGCATCTCGTCCTGGGTGCCGGGTTGGCCAATCTTTATCTTCATGAAGAAATAACCTTCATGCGTTGCAGCTTCGATCTCTTCAATAGGGATAGTGTATGCCATCAGAGGAATACCTGCAACTTTGTTATGTCTGTGTGATAAAGCCTTTTTATAGGCGGCAGGGATCATGTCGTCAAATGTTGTGATACCATTTTCTTTTGCATACAATAGCCAGGCTGCATTGTCAACACCAACCAGAGCATTAAGTGCAAATGTTTTACGGAGATCAGGATTTGATGTTATTTTCTTCCCGTATTCATAAACCTCTGGATAGAGATCATCAAGAAGATCCACAGGTGAGGTAAAACCCTGTCCGTTAATAATCTGCATGGCTCTTTCTGTCATGGCATACATCAGGGCATTACCGCCGCTTTCAGAATGGCTGGCAAACACATTTGCGTCCGACCAGAGGACACTCTGGGTGCAAAGCCCAATCGAGTGGGCTCCGGAGCCGCTTTCAAGATATGAAACCGTTTGCCATATCTCCTTCATAAAACCACCTTTGAAGCCAAACGGACGGATCAAAGGCTCTCTTTCAAAATTGGAGCTTACTTTTGAAATGGTGATTTTTTTAGTTTCTGCAGGTGCACAACCGGAAACAAGGAAATCAAGCGGGGAAGTTAAAACAGCAGCTCCTGCTGTAAAAAGGCCCCCTTTTATAAACTTACGACGGTTTACATGCAACATCTCTGTCAGATAAGTTGATATTTGTTCAGATAACCATTCAGGTAATCCATATCCTTCTTCAGTTTCTTAACAATAATGTCCTGCTGCTGAATAAGAGTCAGTTTCTCTTCCCCTTTTTCAAACAGAGGATATTCGACATGAAGGGTGATTGGACCAATTATGTTAAGCTCTTTAACGGTTTTGAAAAAAAGGTCCCAGTTGACTATCCCGTCACCAAGAGGGACAGTTACAGCCTGAGGTTTTCCGTTTTCTGTCCTCCAGGTAAAATCTTTTACAGCCAGGGTCCGTATGTGATCAGCAATAAGGCGCATACCGAGGATCCACGTATTGGCTCCTTCTACCATCGCATGCCTGACATCATATTGGCTTCCCAGATATTCAGGAGGCAGATCACGCAGAAGTTCATTAAGATCCCAGACAGGGCCTCCTATTCTGGCTCCGGAATGATTCTGGTAACCGCCATGTATCTTATATTTACGATTGAGTTCAGTTATCTCCTTTAAAATTGTTCTGTATTTCTGGAGCGACTCCCAGATACCAATCTTATTATCATACTCGAACCAGCCTAACCTGTAATATTTAACTCCTGAAGCAGATGCCGTTTTCAGTACCCGTTCTGTATAAGGATCAGTTGCTGAAACTATACCGCTTACCATCATGTCAACCACCAGGTTATATTTCTTTGCCTCATCAACAAGTTTTGGTAATGTCGTTTCGACTGCGGCAGGTTCCACTTTTCCACC
>DATKXL010000190.1:0-7433 GCA_035529055.1 Bacteroidales bacterium | reverse complement strand
GCAAGAAAGAAAATCAGATTGATTGACTATGAATATCTTTCAGATGATAAAGGAGTGAGACTGGTGGCTTTCGGGCGATATGCCGGTATTGTCGGTGCTTATAACGGACTTAGAGCCAGAGGCATTAAGACAAACAGATTTAAATTGAAACCGGCGTACCAGTGCCGCGACCTCGAGGAGATGTGGGCAGGATTGCGTCTGATCGAACTCAAGCCAGGACTTAAAATCCTCGTTACAGGAAAGGGACGGGTAG
This sequence comes from Bacteroidales bacterium, assembly GCA_035529055.1. Classification (GTDB taxonomy): domain Bacteria; phylum Bacteroidota; class Bacteroidia; order Bacteroidales; family VadinHA17; genus LD21. The sequence continues at coordinate 7,180 of DATKXL010000190.1, read as the reverse complement.
CTAATGGCGCAATGGAAACAATAGATATATGCAACCTGGTTAATGTCGGACCTGATGATTTCCTGTCCAGAGAATTTGATGTTCCGGTGGTATGTCAGATCGGTCCTGAACATTATGTAAAACATAAAAAAGAAATACCTTTCAATTTTAATCATTTCACAAAACACCCCGAGGAGTATAAATCTGCCTTTCTCCCTTTCACAGCAGTAACAGATATACTCATCACAGGCCATTACTGGGACCCCGGCTCTCCCGTCTTCTTTACAAAAGAAGATATGAAAAGTCCTGATTTTAAAATATCTGTTATAGCTGATATCAGCTGCGATATAAAAGGACCCATTCCTTCAACTTTAAGAGCCACAACAATAGCTGATCCTTTTTATGGCTATAATCCCCATCTTGAAGTTGAGGAACCGTCATTTGAACGTCCGACCAATATAACGGTAATGGCTGTTGATAACCTTCCGGGTGAATTGCCACGCGACGCATCAGCAGATTTTGGAGGACAATTGATGGCTGGCATAATGGATGACCTTTTATCAGGGGACAAATCAAGTATAATCGAAAGAGCTACAATCACAGATGAAGGAATGCTGACCTCAAAATTTTCTTATCTTGAAGATTATTTAAATTTTTAATGTATGGATTTAAAGTCACAGATTTTTATATTTTTGTGTATTATTGCTTTGCGTAGATGAGAATTACTTTCCTCGGACCTGCATATCCTTACAGAGGAGGTCTGGCAGCATTTAATGAAAGACTGGCCAGGGAATTCTCATCGGAAGGAAAAGATACAGATATACGTACCTTCCGGCTCCAATATCCGAAATTTCTTTTTCCAGGTAAAACACAATATTCTGATAGCCCTCCCCCCGAAGGAATAAGGATAATCCGTTTGCTGAGTTCCATAAATCCTCTTAACTGGATTATCACAGGATTTAAAATAAAAAGAGAGAGGCCCGACATACTGATAATAAGGTACTGGATACCATTTATGGCACCCTGTCTTGGAACTGTTGCAAGAATAGTGAGATCAAACAATTACACTGTAATAATCTCTATCCTTGACAATATAATACCTCATGAAAAAAGAACAGGCGACAAAATCCTTACAAAATATTTTATCCGAAGCATCGATGGTGCTGTAGTATTGTCAAACACAGTACTTTACGATCTGAAACTTTTCAGGAAAGATTTTCCTGTAAATCATAATCCTCACCCTTTGTTCGATAATTACGGTAAGATTATTAGAAAAAATGAGGCTCTTTCAGCCCTGAACCTTGATCCCGGATGTTCATATCTTCTTTTCTTCGGATTTATAAGAGAATATAAGGGCCTGGATCTCCTTATCAAGGCTTTTTCAGATCAACGGTTGAGAAACAGAAATCTAAAGCTTATTGTTGCGGGAGAATTCTACGAGAATGATACCCCATACAAAAAGCTTATCAAGGAGTATAATCTTGAAAATGACATCCTTATATATGATCATTTTATTAAAGATAGTGAGGTTGCATTATTCTTTAGTGCTGCCGACCTGGTAGTACAGCCATATAAATCAGCTACTCAGAGCGGTATTACACAAATTGCCTTCCACTTTGAGAAACCGGTTCTTGTAACAGATGTAGGTGGATTAAAAGAAGTTGTGCAGGATGGAAAATCGGGGTATGTTGTCAATCCTGTACCGGAAGATATCGCAACTGCAATTGCCGACTTTTACGACAACAACAGAGAGGCATCTTTTACAAAAGGGATAAAGCAGGAGAAAGAAAAGTATTCGTGGAATAAAATGACAGCCTCTGTAATTGAAGTCTTCTATAAATGCCTTCTGGAGCAGCTGATCAAGGCTATGTGATGACCGGGAGATGGGTTAAGTTACTTCAGGTATTCACTTTATCCTTAATCAGATAACTGTTCCTTTCGGAAGAATTACGGTTTATCAGTTCTCCAAGAAAACCTGTAAGAAAAAGGAACGATCCAATTATCATAACTGTGAGTGCAATATAAAAATAGGGACTGTCGGTTACCAGTGGGGCTCTTAAATAGTGTCTGACAAAAATAAGTTTCCGGAATCCAAGGTAGCCGGCCATAATAAAACCTATCAGAAACATAATTGTTCCAAGAGAGCCAAAAAGATGCATCGGGCTTTTGCCGAACCTGGTTATAAACCCTATCGTCAGCAGGTCAAGGTATCCTTTTATGAACCTGTCGAGACCATATTTTGACACTCCGTATTTCCTGGGGCTGTGTTCAACAATTTTTTCACCAATTTTATCGAAACCCGCTTTTTTGGCAAGCATCGGGATATATCTGTGCATTTCACCAAAGACCTCGATGCTCTTTACAACTTCATTTCTGTATGCTTTGAGGCCGCAGTTAAAATCATGCAACTTAATCCCTGACGAAACCCGGGCACTCCCATTATAAAATCTGCTTGTAAAACGTTTAAAAAATGGATCATATCTTTTCTTTTTCCAGCCTGAAACAAGATCGTACCCATCTTCATTTATCATCCTTACCAGTTCAGGGATCTCATCAGGGCTATCCTGCAAATCTGAATCCATCGTGATCACCACATCCCCTGCCGCCTCAGCAAAAGCTGTATGAAGGGCAGCTGCCTTACCGTAATTCCTTCTGAATCGGAACCCTTTGACAAAACTCTTAATTTTCGCCAGATCACTTATCTTTTGCCAGGATGAATCTGAACTGCCGTCATCAATAAAAATAATTTCAAAGGAAAGATCATGACTTAAACAGACTTTCTCAATCCATTCAGTCAGTTCATTAACAGAATCCTCTTCATTAAAAACAGGTAAAACAACCGACAGATCCATTTAAAGTTTTAGTATTTTAAATCATTTGAATCAATGAGCGGATTTCCTTCTTTCCGAACGAAAATCGCAACCAGGAGAGACATTATAACTCCTGTAAGCATACTAGCGAAAATGCCAAAAACGGTCATAATTGCAGGCGTCATAATTTTTTTCTGAATGTTCATCCCGGCATCGATAATTTCCTGGGTATACCCCTTGCTTGCCATCAATTCCTCAGCTAAAGCAAGCTGTTTTGCAGTAAGCTCCGGATCAATAACAGCATATAAAATGTAAGTAAAAATTCCTGAAATAATTGAATAGTAAAGGAATATTACCACTCCCGAGCCAACTGCCTGACCGTAAGTTATAAAACCGTGCAGGTAATTATCCCGGTACGATTTAACAAGAAAAAAGAGAACTACTATCAATATCAGAAGAAAGATATATCCCTGTGTTTTGTTCAAATAGAGATCAAGAAAGTACATGACCAGTGAGTATGCTATGCCAACCATTGCTAAAATCAAACCATTATTCAGGTTGGCTTTCCAGACAGATGCTTTTTCTTCCATATAACCGGATTTTATGATTTTTAAAATAAAGACTCACAGCAAATATAATCTAAATCCCGAAAAGAGAGCATCCGACAGAGTGGATAATTATTTTGCTAAATCCTTAAAAAGTTTGTACTTTTGCAGAGGGTAAGTCTTATACGACCAGCTCCTGCTGAACTCCCCCAGGATCGGAAGGTAGCAAGGGTAGGCAGTTGTAGCGGTGCGATATAAGTAGCTTACCCTTTTTTTTTGCCCCCAACTGGGGGGATGGGGGGTAAAATAATTTTGAAAAATTAAATTATCTTCGCAAAAATTATTCATAATGCTCCTTCGAATTTACCCTGAGAACCCCAATCAAAGTCACATAAGAAAAGTTGTTAATGTGCTGGAAGCAGGAGGGATTATAATTTATCCGACCGACACAGTCTATGCTATGGGGTGTGATATAAGAGCGAACAAATCAATTGAAAGAATAGCAGGTTTGAAAGGCCTTAATCCCAGTAATCCTGACATGTCACTTATCTTTCATGATATGAGTCAGCTTTCAAAATATACAGTTATCAGGGATAATGCTGTTTTCAAATTGCTCAAAAGAAACCTGCCTGGTCCGTTTACTTTCATTGTACAGGCCAATAACCAGATACCTAAGCTTTTTAAGAACAAAAAGAAAACGGTTGGTATTAGAATTCCCGATAATCAAATAGTACTGGAACTGGTAAAGGAGCTGGACAGACCAATAATTACCACCTCAATCCATGACCCGGACGAGGTTATTGAGTACACCACCGATCCTGAACTTATTTATGAGAAATACCGCGACTTTGCTGATGTGGTAATTGATGGAGGATATGGGAGAAATGAAGCATCAACAGTTGTCGATTGCACTTCAGATGAGATTATTATTGTAAGACAGGGCCTTGGAAATCTGGAATTATGACTGGGTTGTGAAGAAAAATTACCTTTTATAGAAGCTCCTTGTAAACAATATAATTATTGTCAGCAATTCAATTCTTCCTGTAAGCATTAATATTGAAAGGAACCACTTGGCTCCTGAAGGGAATACGGAATAATTTGTAAATGGGCCAAAGGTGCCTATCCCCGGACCAATATTGCCCAGCAGCGAAGCGGAAGTGCTGAAGGAAGTAATGATGTCATAATCCATTAAAGAGATTATGAATGTACTGATGCAAATGACAATAAGATATATTGTAATATAAACCAGGAGATTAAATACAATCCCTTGTGGAACGGTTTTTTTGTCAACTCTGACCGGCAATAAAGCATCAGGATGTATTAATCTGCGGATTTCCTTACGGATATTTTTCCCGACAATAAGAATTCTTAACACTTTGATCCCTCCTGAGGATGACCCTGCCATTCCCCCGACGAACATCAGGAGGAAAAGGATTAAAATCATAAGATTACTCCATCCGTTATAGTCGTGAGTGTAAAATCCTGTCGTGGTTATGATTGATATAACATTGAAAGCTCCGTCAAGAATCGCCTGCCCGGCTGAAAAACCTGATTTAATAAACAAAATTATTGCGGCGGCTAATGAAAATACAATACAAATTAATCCATATAAAACAAACTCATTATTACCTGAGATTTTTTCGAAATTACGCTTGATACCAAAATATATCAGCGACATATTTGTTCCGGCAATGAACATAAAAAGGATTATAACCACTCTGATAAAAGGAGATGTAAAAGCGGCTAACCCATCATTCCTTGTTGAGAAACCGCCTGTTGATATTGTTGAAAATGAGTGACATACAGCTTCAAATAATGTCATGCCTCCGATCACAAGAAATAGAGCTTCAATTAAGGTAATTAATACATATAAAATTATCAGCCGTTTTGCAGCTTCACTTATCCTGGGATGAATTTTGTCAGACATCAGACCTGAAAAATCATTTATTGTAAGCTGGATGTTTATTGTTTTTATAACAGGAAAGACTGAAAGGGCAAAGATGATGATTGCAGCTCCTCCAAGCCATTGAATAACACTTCTCCAAAAAATAATCCCATGAGACATCAATTCAATATTTGTGAATGTTGAAGCAGCCGTTGTTGTACACCCTGCCATCGACTCGAAGAAGGCATCCGTAAAACTGTCAACCGAATTGCTGAGGAGGAAGGGTAGTGTGCTGAACAAACTGAAGATGATCCAGACCGCGGTTATCAGAATATAACCTTCCCGCGTACCGTAAACTCTCTCCTCATTGCGCAGAGGAGTAAAAACAAGTATCCCTGTGACAATTGTAATCAGTGCTGAATAGAAGAGTGGGGCAGAATGTTCTTTATATATCAGCGACACAAATGCTGAAATAAGCATGAACAAGCCTTCAATAATCAGCATCTGGCTGATCACCCTGGCTATAATCCTGAAATTGATCATTTAAAGCGTCAGGTAAAGAATTTAGAGATTCTGTCGTATGCTGAAGGCAGAGTGAAAACAACAACCTTATCGTTAGCATTTATAATCGTGTCCCCTGTGGCAATAAACGGAACACCATCCCTTGTTCCTCCCCCTACGATCGCATCTTTAGGGAAATCAAGGCTTCTGAGCGTCCCTTTGGTTATTTTTGCATTTGCCGGAACATTGAACTCGAACACTTCCGCGTCAGTTCCGGTCATGTATTTTACCTGTGTGACATTCGGGTTTGAGGTATGACGGAAAATCCTGCTTGCTGCCGAGATCTTTTTATTTATGATAGTATCTACGCCTGAATTTTCTGCAAGATTTATATACTCTATATTTTCAACCTCGGCAATTGTCCTTTTAACACCCATTTTTTTTGCAAGAAGACACGACAGAATGTTTGTTTCAGAATTTCCTGTTACCGCGACAAAAGCATCCATTTTGGAAATACCCTCCTGTTCAAGAAGTTCTATATTCCGGCAATCGCCATTGATAATAAGTGTGTTGTCAAGTATTTCAGCCAGAGCTTCGCATTTTTCCGGATTTGAATCAATAAGCTTAACTTCAGAGTTTTTTTGCATATGCAGAGCAACATGCTTGCCTATCCTGCTGCCTCCGAGGATCATTATGCTTTTAGCTTCAAAGTTTTCTTTGCCCGATGTGGCCATCATCTCATCAATCCCTTCATGTGTCGAAATAACATACACCAGGTCACCGATCTGAAATTGCTCTTTACCCCTCGGGATAATCGTTTTTTCGTTCCGCTTTATGGCAACCGCCCTGTATTGATCAGTGCTTCGGCTTACTGAGATCTCTTCGAGGGTCTTATTCAAAATCGGAGCTTTTTCATCAAGCTTCTGGACATACATGCCTAGTTTACCTCCTGAGAATTCCATGAAATCAGTTGTCCCTGTTTCATGAAGGAGACCAAGAACTTCGCGGGCTACTATCAGTTCCGGATAGATAAGCGAATCAACACCAAGCGACTTGAAGAATTCTGAAGTAGAGTGCTCCAGATAATCCAGATTATCAATACGGGCAATGGTCTTTAACGCGCCAAACCTCTTTGCGAGTATTGATGAAGTAATGTTTGTGTCCTCTGAATGGGTAACTGCTATGAAAAGATCTGTTTTTTTCTGGAGGATCTCCTGCAGGGTCTTTACTGATGTTGCGGAATCAACATAAGAAAGAACATCAAGAGTGGAATCAATAGGCTTAATCCTCTCTTCATCAATGTCAATAAGAATGATTTCATGGTTTTCGTTCACCAGCATCTTGGCAAGATGGGTTCCAACCTCCCCGGCTCCGGCAATTATTATTCTCATAGAACCTAATTGAAAAACATGACAAAATAAGATATAAATAGCGGAATCCTCAAGTTTTTATTGACATTT
>DATKXL010000189.1:0-3049 GCA_035529055.1 Bacteroidales bacterium | reverse complement strand
GGGATCATTCCCACCAATATATCGACTTTCATTCCAAAGGACAATTATCAGAAGCAGGCCAAATTACCTGCTTATTACACGGAAGAAGAAATCGAAAAACTACTGAAATCGGTTGACAGAGGAAATATTGTAGGAAAGAGGGACTACGCTATACTAGTGCTCGCCGCATACCTTGGGTTAAGGGTATCCGATATCGCACGTCTCCGGTTCAAGAACTTACACTGGGATCAGAACACAATCAATCTCAGGCAATATAAGACTGATAAAAATATATCCCTTCCTTTATTACCGGTGGTTGGAAACGCGCTCCTTGATTATATCCAATACGGGAGGCCCAAGTCTGATGAACAGTATATCTTTTTGCTTATAATATCCCCATTCCTCCCCGTTCGGCCACAAACCATTGCTGGCATGATAAATCGCAGATTCTCCAATGCTGGGTTTAAATCAACTAACAGGAGACATGGGGGCCATGCCCTCCGCCATAGTCTTGTTAAGGAATTACTTAACAATAAACAGTCCCTTCCTGTGATAAGCGAAGTGCTCGGCCACAAAAACACAACCTCGACCAGGCATTATATACGGATAGATACCGAATCCCTTGCCCAATGCGCCTTGGAAGTCCCTCTAGTTAACCCGCACTTTTACAATCAGGAAGAAGGTATATTATGGTCATGAGCAGCAAATCATTCTGGAGTATATTCGCTCCACACATCAGCGACTTTATCGGTTTGAAGAGGAGCCTCGGGTATAAATATAAAGAAGAGGAAAGAATTCTTTATAGATTTGATCGGTTTATACTGGATCAGGGTCATACAAGCATTAGATTAACCAAAGAGATATCTGATAAATGGGCCGATGGACACCATAATGAGGCGGAGCTGACCATTTATAGTAAAATAAAGGTAGTGAAACAGTTGGCGGAATATCTCCGTGATCAGGGCATCAAAACCTATGTTCCCCAACTACCCAAATATCCAGGTAACACATTTATCCCATACATCTATACCCATGAAGAGATAAACTCATTGTTCCAGGCTTGCGACAGTCTGAGGATGAGATGTAGGAGTGTTTATTCCTGTCTTTTAATCATGCCCTGCCTGTTACGGTTACTTTATGGGACGGGTATTCGTATCAGTGAGGCTCTATCATTAAAGAATAGGGATGTTAATATTAATGGTAGATACCTGACCTTAAAGGGTACCAAAAACGGAAAAGACAGGTTGGTGCCCGTATCAAGTTCGCTTACTGCCGTCTGCAAAGACTATCTGGAACAACGAAATAAGCTTCCCCTCAGTGGTCTAAGACGTGAAAACGGGCCATTCTTTGTTTCCTTGAATGGAGGAGAATGTAAACAAGGCGCTGTACATCGCTGGTTCCGGAAGGTTCTTGTACTGGCGAGGATCCCTTTTTCGGGTAACAGAAAAGGGCCCAGGATCCATGATATCCGCCACACCTTCGCTTGTCATTCTTTCTTAAAGCTTTCTGATGAAGGTATGGACCTGTATTGTTCATGGCCCTACCTTTCGACATATCTAGGGCATCAGTCACTGGAATCCACCGAGCAATATATAAGGTTGACCTCACAAATGTATCCGGAACTGTTGAAAGATACTGACCGACTGTATGTAGATGTTCTCCCTGATATCCCGGCCAAAACTAGATGACTGCCATGAAACAAGTAAACGATTTTGCCCGGCTACTGTCTGGCTTTTTGAACAACTATCTGCCTCATGAAAAAGGAGTTAGTGCAAATACGATTAAGTCATACAGCTATACGTTCATCCTCTTTATCAAATTTATGCATGAGAACAAGAACGTACCTGCTACAAAGCTGTCATTCACTCATCTTAAAAAGGATTTGGTTGTGGGATTCCTTGATTGGCTCCAGAAAGATAGGGGCTGTGGTGAGGCTACTCGTAATCAACGATTAGCAGCCATATCTTCCTTCATTAAATATGCTGAATATATGACCCCAGACCATTTATTTGACTGTCATCAAATACTATCCATCCCTGCTAAAAAAACAGAAAGTAAGGTTCTTAATTATCTGAATATTGATGGTATGAAACTGTTGTTGCAACAACCCGACACTCAAAAAACCAAAGGGCTCCGAGATCTTGCCTTATTATCGTTGATGTATGAAAGTGCCGCAAGGGTTCAGGAAATTATTGATCTGACACCTGCCTCTCTATTCATCACAAACAAACCATATAGGGTTATCCTACATGGAAAGGGCAACAAATACAGGACAATACCTCTTCCTGATAAGCAGGTAGAACTGCTCAGACAATACATGACCCAAAGTGGTCTATTAGACAGGGAAAATGTGCAAAAACCCCTGTTCCCAAATTATCAGGGGCAGAAGATGACACGTAACGGGGTTAATAATATACTGGTTAAATATGTTAAGATGGCAAAAGAGAAAAGCCCCTCTTTGGTTCCTGATCACTTGAGTTGCCATGACATAAGGCATACCAAGGCTATGCATTTATTGGAATCAAAGGTCGAATTAATACATATTAGAAACTTCCTGGGTCACAAATCGGTATTGACTACAGAAATATACGCTCGGATGAACCCTAAATTTACTTTTGAAGCGGTAAAGAACGCGTATAAAAACATAACTGCTGATAATATACCAGCCTGGAAGGGAAATAATGAAATAATGGTAATGCTGAAAAACCTTGCTAAATGAGATAAATTATTATGTGAAGTGAATGGTGGAATTAGGACAACTAAGTTGATGGTTCACAGCACATACCATTATATTACTTCGCATAATAAATAAGTTCGGATAATCCGCAATGGTTTTTTCACCGATAACTTCATACCATCCTTTTACCGGGATCTGTGATGTTACTATTATAGAGCCTGTATTATGTCTGTCTTCTATGATTTCCAAAAGTGCTATCCTGTTTTGACTATCAAGTGGTTGCAGGCCAAAGTCATCAAGGATTATTAAGTTCTGACGTTCTATTTTAGCCAGGGTTCTCAAGTATGATCCATCAGCTTTTGCGATTTTGAGCATTGAAAACAGCTTTGTTGT
>DATKXL010000188.1:0-5104 GCA_035529055.1 Bacteroidales bacterium | reverse complement strand
TTGGAATAGGAAGCGTTGTCAACATCTATTGAAAAAGTTGATAGCGGGTTGTTTTTCACATTCTTAAAACCGTTCTCATTTACAGCCGCATAGCCTTCGGTATTGAAATTATTATTATACCTCTGAAACAAATGACCTGATCCATACGATGCATCAGCAGGGACGGCCATAGAAATCGCCCTGGATGCCATATCTTTCTTAGACCCGTAACCTGTTGTGATCATTTCACTCAGCTCATGAGCCTCTTTTTTCATTACAACATTGATTACAGTACGGTTCCCGGTCTTTTCCTGAACGGTTTCATGGCCGGGAAAAGAGAAAATAAGAACACCCTCATCCTGGTCGAAAGTGATTTTGTAATTACCATTTGAATTGGTCCGGGTTGCCGTGGTGGTTCCTTTAAGTGAAACGTTAACGCCTGCAAGAGGCCGCCCTGAAGTATCAGCTACTTTTCCTGTAATCGTCTGTGATCCACTAAAAGCAACCATGATTGCTCCCAGGATCATTATTGCGAAAATTGTTAAACTGTTTTTCATGATATTAATTTTTTGATTAAACATTTCTCATAGGATGCAGGGATTTCAGGAATTCCATAAAACGATGCAGATTTTTAGTAATTAATTATCTTTAAAGATTGCTAAAACCGCCCCCAACCCCCTAAAGGGGGCTAATATTCTGACCCCCCAGGGGGGCAGGGGGGCAAAAAAAGGGAAGGACAAGAGAAAAACTCACTTTATAACTAAATTCGATTCAATAATTTTATAGTCATCATGAGAACTGAATATGATTTTTAAATTCACCAGGAAAATATCACACCGGGAAACAGATGAGGAGCTGCTGTCGGAATTCCGATCAACGGGTGATCTGGAGATCCTTGGGGAACTTTATTCCCGGTATATGCACCTGGTTTATGGTGTTTGCCTGAAGTACCTGAAAGAAAGAGAAGAATCGATGGATGCGGTAATGCAGATATTTGAAAAGCTTATAACGGAGATCCCGAAACACAAAATCGCAAATTTCAGAAGCTGGTTGCATGTTGTTACAAAGAACTATTGCCTGATGCACCTGCGATCGCATAGATCAGAAGAGGAAAAATACACTAAATGGATAAATGATCCCTCGGTTTTTATGGAAACCACCTCATATCTGCATCCTATAGATGAAGATGAACAGGTTATGGATAAAGCTCTTGAAGATTGTATCGAGCGGTTAAAAGATGAGCAGAAAAAATGCATACGGCAGTTCTATTATGAAAACAGGTGCTATAATGAGATCGCAGTCAATCTGGGTCTTGATGAGAAAATGGTGAAGAGTCATCTTCAGAACGGAAAAAGAAATCTGAAACTTTGTCTTGAAGAGAAAAATGTCAGAAAAAAACAGAAATAGAAAAACCAGTCTCTCTGATTTCATCCGTTATCACGGAAAAAAGATGTCAGATGAAGAGAGAAATGCTTTTGAAAGGGAGCTTCAGAAAGATCCTTTTGCTGAAGAAGCTGCAGAGGGTTTTGAAGCAGTTACACCTGAAGAGGCCGAAAGAGATTTATTATCCATTAAGAGAAGACTTACAAAAAGAACTACCCGTAAACAAAGATTTATCTATTACCGGATTGCCGCTTCAGTTGCAGTATTGATGGTGATCTCTTCAATTTATATTGTTGTTGAAAGAAATAAACCAGAGGAACAACCCCGTGATGCTTTACCAGGTCTGGAAGAAATGTTAATTGCTGAATCACGACCTGTAGTTAAACCGGATGTAGATGTGGAGAGAACTGAGAAGTTTTCAGAACCCAAAGAAGCTAAATCAGCAGAGCCTCCTGCAAAACAGGAGATTCAGGCAGTAGCGGCAGAACCTCTCAGGATGGAACAGGAAAAAGCAGCAAGAGAAGAAGCAGCTGACACTCATGACGCGGTTCGGGAGAAAAAAGCTGAGGTGTATATCACTAACGATCAGCTAATAGTTCCTGTTGCAGTCATGGCAAAAGGCCGGAAAGTTGCTGCAGTGGATCAGATCAGCAAGTCTGACTCAGTTAAAGAAGAACTAATACCAGGCTATATTCCTCCTGAGCCTCTTACCGGGAAAGAAAACTTTGATAAATATCTACAGGAGAGTATCCGAAGGCCTGATACAATAACCAGCGGTCAGAGAGTTGTTGTGGTATTGGATTTTAAAGTACTCACGAATGGAACAATTGATAGCATCCGCGTTCTAAAAAGTCCCGATAAGATATTTTCCGACGAGGCCATACGTCTGATCAGGGAGGGTCCCGCATGGAAACCTGCCATGCAAGAGGGAAAAAGGATTGACGACAATATTAGCGTTAGAATTGTCTTCCAATAATATCATGAAGATGTTTATCGGTTTAAGGTGCAAAAATACTTTGTGAAACTTAGTGAATCCCTTTGTGCACCTTTGTGGTAAAAAACTGAACTTGATTAACCACAAAGTCCCACTAAGTTCGCACAAAGGCACACAAAGAAAAACAGTGTATTTATTCACCCTCCCCAAAAAACTATTTCAATTTCTGTCTTACTCTTATACTGTATTCCAAATTTTATTGACATATTGTAGAAAATCTTCTTACCCCATCAATGAAAATTAACTACTTCATATTCAATAGAAAAACCTTTGCTTTAAAAATCTCTCTTTTATTATTTTTCCTGATATTTCCCTCTGGTTACTTGTCGGGTCAGGCAGTTGATTCCGGTTCGTTCAAAATAAACACCCGGCTTGGTTTTTATTCATTTGAAAAAAATGGAGAGATGCTCCTGCATGTTCCCGCTTCTTCAACAGGCAGCACTCTGACAATTCAGCTCAAAACCGGTGAAAAAGTCCTTTCTGCCCGGAAGAATTATGCATGGAAAAAAGTTCTCCGGGTCCCCTTTGAGTTTGACCTGGCTTCAGGAGATTATTCTGTTGAAGCTGAAATCTTATCTGCAGGTGGAAGGAAATATATATCTCAGACAAATCTCATAATCCTGAATTACAAACCAAACGAGGTTAAAACTGACAGGCTGACCGGCGGACTTATTGTCAACAAAATACCATTCTTCCCGTTTGGATTTTACTGTTATTCACCTGTTTACCCGACACTTCCTGAAGAGGAGGTGGTAAAGGGATTCAATATGATCTCCCCTTATCAGAAGATCCTTCCTGAAACTCTCAAAGAAAGAAAAGCATATATGGACCGGTGCGCTCAGCTTGGAATGAAAGTTCACTACAATCTCCTGTCAGTCTCCGGAGGTGGAGGTGTTGGTTCAATGATTGAAGGCATCACCGAAGTACAAAAAAGAGAGCGTCTCCTTGAAGAGATAAGGACTTTCAGGGATCATCCTGCCTTGCTGGCATGGTATATTTCCGATGAGCCGACAGGCAACAGAATATCTCCCTCAACACTGGAATCAGTTTATAGAACTGTTCAGGAGAACGATCCATGGCATCCTGTTTCGATAGTATTCATGGCTCCATTTCTCTCCTCTAGAAGATATGCCACCGCTCTCGATATTGTAATGGCCGATCCTTATCCTGTCCCTAACGCACCAATAACCCAGGTCGGAGATGTCGCCCGTCAGTTAAGAACCGAATTTGACGGCAAAAAACCTGTGTGGATGGTCCCGCAGGCGTTTGGAGGAGGGGAATCGTGGGGACGTGAACCTACCGTTCAGGAGATCAGGTCAATGACCTACCAGGCAATTATAAACGGAGCAAGTGGGATACAATATTTCATAAGACAAGGACTTAATCTCTTCCCAAAATCAACAGCCACATGGGGAGAATGTGGCAGGATGGCTGTTGAGATAGCAGAGCTTACCCCGTGGTTACTCAGCGACGAAAAGACATTACCTGTTCATTCAGCCTCAGCCAATCTGCTTGCATCATCAGCAATTCATGACGGACAGCTGCTGGTGCTTGTGGTTAACAAAGTGAATTTGCCTCAGCGTGCAGATATCAGTATATCAGGTTTGTCCGGAGGCAGGGCAAAAGTATTGTTCGAGAACCGTTCAATTTCCATTAATTCAGGTATTATCTCCGATCAGTTATCTGCATTTGGATCGCAGGCCTACCTCATCGATATCAAATCCCGGAAAGAGGTAGTCAAGCCCTATCCAGGCAACCTTGTTAAAGATCCGGGATTTGAAGATATCTCCAGTCCCGGAGTACCGGCAGCGTGCTACGCATGGAACAACGGCGACAGGGGAGCAACATATTTTCTGGATTCCAGGGAACATTATGAAGGAAATCATTCGTTGAGATTGGTCACTCCGGCAGAAAACAAAAGTGTCAGGCTGCGATTTTTTCCTTTTAATCTTTCAAACGGAAAAACTTATATTGTTTCGGTCTGGGCAAAATCAGATCCTGAGCAGAGAGCGATTTTGAATAATAGTGTATCTGAAGAAATCCAGGGCAATCAAAAATCGGGAGCTCAATATTTTGAGATCGGACTGGGGGAGTTCGGAAAAACAAGATTTGTGCCGGGCAAGGAGTGGCAGCAATTTGTAACATTTATTACAATTCCGGGGAACAGTGAGCTTCCCCCGAAAACTAATGTAATTTTGCAGATGCAGGGAGCAGGAGTTGCCTGGTTCGATATGGTGCAGGTGTTTGAGGCTGTTGATCTTCAAAGAAGCGTCAATCCTGCACTTAAATTTCCCTGGGAGGAATTGTGGTAGTGATGAATAGATAAAAAGAATTAAAACAATCTATATATCAGTATGAACAGAGTATTTATCCCATTTTTATTTGTCTTTCTTTTAGTATTTTCTAAATGTTCTGTAAAGATGGAAAACAGCAACTATCAGGGCAATCCAGATCCAATGAAACAGAATGCTTACATAAAACTGCCTCTGGGTTCAGTTAAGCCTGAAGGCTGGCTTAAATCACAGCTTGAAGCCCAGGCCGCGGGTCTGACCGGGAATATTGATGATTTCTGGCCCGATCTGGTCAACTCATCCTGGAGAGGAGGTAATGGTGAAGCATGGGAAAGAGGTCCTTATTTTCTGGACGGACTTGTTCCTCTTGCCTATCTTCTTGATGATGAAAATCTGATCAGAAAAGTTAAAGACTGGATTGAGCCTATCCTTGCAAGCAGCAGTGATACAGGATGGT
>DATKXL010000187.1:0-4738 GCA_035529055.1 Bacteroidales bacterium | reverse complement strand
ATTTAAGAGAGTAATTCCCAGACTTCTCAGTAACACTATTCTGGGATTTGATACTGAAACAAGACCATCGTTCCGCAAGGGGAGGAAGAACAAAGTCTCTCTTATTCAGCTTGCCACCGGTGACCTGTCCTGCCTCTTCAGAATAAACAAAATAGGAATACCTGAGGAACTTATTGAGCTTCTGGCAAATCCTGAAGTAATCAAAGCAGGTGTGGCAATCCATGATGATATACGATTCCTGAAAGGAGTGAAGAAGTTTATTCCTTCCGGATTTATTGACCTTCAGAAGTTCGTCAAGGATTATGGAATCGAGAGTTCCGGATTAAAAAAACTGGCAGCAATAATACTGGGTTTCCGTATATCAAAAAGCCAGCAGGTTACAGACTGGGAAGCTGATAGTCTTACGGAGGCTCAACAGGTATATGCCGCAACCGATGCATGGGTCTGTTATGAGATATATTCAAAACTAATCAACAACTAGTTGATTAGAATATTTTTATAAAAAATTCGAAAAATTATACCAGGTGGATAAAGTAAAAATTATCCTTAAATCGGGAAAAGATCAATCAATTCACAGGCTTCATCCATGGATTTTTTCCGGTGCCATAAAAAAAATCTATGGGAACCCTTCGGAGGGAGATATAGTGGAGGTGTTTGATAATAAGGACAATTTTCTTGCAACGGGCCACTATCAGCCTGGTTCAATTGCTGTCAGGATCCTCTCATTTTTTGAAAATATAATTCCTGATATGGATTTCTTTCGCAATAAGATTGCAGATGCTATAAACTACAGGAAATCGATTGGTCTCATTGGCAATCCGTCAATAAATGTATATAGGATAATTCATGCTGAAGGAGACAACCTGCCAGGTCTGATAGTTGACTTTTATAACGGTGTGGCCGTTATGCAGATGCACTCAGTCGGTATGTACAGAATGCGAAGTGAAATTGCAGCAATCCTTTCTGAGATTCTGGGCGACAGGTTAATTGCAGTCTATGACAAGAGCGAGTCCACTATACCTTATATGTCAGGAATAACTGCGGTAAATGAATTCCTGATTGGAGATTCAGCTCCGGTCATAGTAACTGAAAACGGATATAAATTCAGAATTGACTGGTCAACCGGTCAGAAAACAGGTTTTTTTATCGACCAGAGGGAAAACCGGCAGCTACTGGCAAATTTTACGGAGAGAAGAAAAGTACTCAACATGTTTGGCTATACAGGGGGATTTTCAGTCTATGCCATGAAAAACGCAACTCTGGTACATACAGTTGACAGCTCTTCTTCTGCTATTGGCCTTGCAGATGAGAATATTAAGCTTAATTTTGGCGACGATACAAGGCATAAATCCTTCCAGGTTGATGCATTCAGGTTTCTTGAAGACATCAGCGATCGATATGATCTGATAATACTTGATCCACCTGCATTTGCCAAGCATAATAACGTGCTTGCAAATGCACTTCAGGGATATAAAAGGTTGAATATAAAAGCAATTGAACAGATTAAACCCGGAGGATTGATATTCACTTTCTCATGTTCTCAGGTTGTCACAAGAGAGAACTTCAGAAAATCAGTATTTGCAGCAGCTGCAAATACAGGTCGAAAAGTAAAGATTGTCTATCAGATGAGTCAGCCCCCTGACCATCCGGTTAACATTTATCATCCCGAAAGTGAATACCTTAAAGGACTGGTTATTTATGTTGAATAATTGAATTTGAAAATTTTTAAGTATTGAAATGAGTGCAAATAAGAATATAGAACTTGTTGCGAAAAAGCTGGGGCTGCATGAATGGCAGGTTGAGAACACTATCAGGCTTATGGACGATGGAGCCACCATTCCTTTCATAAGCAGGTACCGTAAAGAGATGACCGGCAGTCTTGATGAAGTGCAGCTGATGCACATTAAAGAGGAGTATAAAAGGCTTAAAGTGCTGGATGAACGTCGTGAAAGTATTATCAGGTCAATAGAGGAGCAGGAAAAGATGACTCCTGAGCTGAAACAGAAACTTGAATCAGCAGCCACAATGGCGGAGCTTGAGGATCTATATCTTCCATACAGGCCAAAACGCAGGACCCGTGCTACTCTTGCAAGAGAAAAAGGGCTCGAACCACTGGCAGTCATTATTATGGAGCAGAAAGAGTCCGATCCGGAGCTCAGGGCAGAGGAGTATCTCAACGATGAGGTCCCTGCTGTTAAAGATGCGATTGCAGGGGCTTCCGATATTATTGCCGAATGGATAAGCGAGGATGAAAAAGCCAGAAAGCAAATGAGGTATCTTTTCGATAAGGAGGCAGTTATCTATTCAAAAGTAATAAAAGGAAAAGAAACCGATGGAATTAAATACAGCGACTATTTCAGCTGGTCGGAACTCCTGAAAAAATGTCCTTCACACCGTTTGCTTGCAATGAGACGGGGAGAGGAGGAGGGATTCCTTCGGCTTTCAATTGAACCTGAAGAAGATAAAGCTATTGAAATACTCAATAAGCTCTTTATCACTGGTAACAATGATTCTTCAAAGCTTGTTGCTGAGGCAATTAAAGATGGATGGAAAAGGCTTCTTGCCTCCTCAATGGAAACGGAATTCAGAAATATCTCCAAAGAGAAAGCTGACGAAGAGGCAATCAGAGTTTTTACGGAGAATCTGAGGCAACTCCTGCTTGCTCCACCACTTGGAGAAAAAAATGTTCTTGCAATAGATCCCGGTTTCAGAACAGGTTGCAAGACCGTTTGCCTTGACAGGCAGGGCAATCTTCTGCATAACGAAACAATCTATCCACATCCGCCTCAAAACGAAACTGCATTATCAATAAAGAAAATATTATCACTTGTAAATGCTTATAAAATTGAAGCAATAGCAATTGGCAATGGTACCGCAAGTCGCGAAACAGAGGATTTTATTAAATGGGTTAAATTCGAAAAAGATATCCAGGTTTTTGTGGTGAATGAAGCAGGCGCCTCAATTTACTCAGCTTCGAAAATCGCGAGAGATGAGTTTCCTGATTATGATGTCACTGTGAGGGGTGCTGTTTCAATCGGCCGGAGGCTGACGGATCCTCTGGCTGAGCTGGTAAAGATTGATCCCAAATCAATAGGAGTGGGGCAGTACCAGCATGATGTGGACCAGCAGAAACTTCAGAATGCATTAGATGATGAAGTTATGAGATGTGTAAACGCTGTTGGTGTTGAGGTTAATACTGCCAGCAAACATTTGTTGACTTACGTGTCGGGGCTTGGACCCCAGCTGGCTCAGAATATTGTTGATCACCGTGCCGAAAGCGGACCCTTCGGGTCACGCAAAGAACTTCTTAAAGTCAAACGCATGGGCGCGAAGGCATTTGAACAAAGTGCCGGATTTCTAAGGATAAGGAACGCTGAAAATCCTCTTGATTCAAGCGCAGTTCATCCCGAAAGTTATCAGGTAGTGGAAAAAATGGCGAAAGATCTTGGATGTGAAGTAAAAGAGCTGATAGCCAACGAAAATAAGCGCAGGGAGATTAAAGTGGAGAAATATGTTACGCCGTTAACAGGATTGCCAACCCTTAAGGATATCATGAATGAACTTTCCAGGCCGGGACGTGATCCGAGGTCTAAAATAAAGGAATTCAGATTTGCAGATATACATTCAATAGAAGATCTGGTACCGGGAATGGTCGTCCCAGGTATTGTAACAAATGTTACAAAATTCGGAGCTTTCGTGGATATCGGCATCAAGCAGGATGGGCTGGTGCATGTTTCGAACCTGACCAACAAATATGTTCAGGATCCTTCAAGTGTTGTGAAGCTTCATCAACATGTTACAGTAAAAGTTCTGGCAGTCGATATTGAAAGAAAGCGAATTCAGTTGTCAATGAAGGATGTCGACACAAAAAAACAGTAGAGCCGCGCAATTTGCGTGTCTCTACGAAAAATAATCCGGGAATCTTTATTATCTTCAGTCCTTGAATTTTTTAATCCCTTTTATTTTATAATAAACTTATTAAAATGAAGAAAATCAGTATTTTAACAATTGTATTTGTTTCAGTATTCCTTTTTGCCTGCAGCAATCAGAAGACTGCTAAACCCCCTCTTGCTGAAAAAATACCACAGGAAATTTTTGATAACCGGATTGATAATTACTTCTGGATGAGGCTGAGTGATGAACAAAAGGCAGCTTCCACACCTGATCACCAGACTGCCAGAGTGCTCGATTATCTGACCAGGGAAAATGAGTACACCAAAACAGTTCTCATGCACACTGAACCGCTTCAGAAAACCATTTTCGATGAGATAGTGGGGAGAATAAAAAAAGACGACGAATCAGTTCCCTATCTTAAAGACGGGTACTATTATTATAATAAATATTTTGAGGGAAAGGAGTATCCTGTCTATTACCGCAAAAAAGGATCGCTCGATGCTCCTGAAGAGTTGTTGCTTGATGTAAATAAAATTGCGGAAGGAAAGACGTATTGCTCTGTAAGTCAGTTAAGTGTAAGTAGGAATAATATAATCCTTGCGTATGGTGTGGACACAATAAGCCGCCGGCGTTACACAATATATTTTCTTGATCTTTCAACCGGGAACCTTCTGCCTGATAAAATTGAAAATGTGACAGGCGAGGTCGTCTGGGCTGCTGATAACAAAACCCTCTTTTACACAGGCAAGGATTTTAAAACCTTAAGGGCAGATAAAATATTGCGCCATAAATTAGGAAATGATGTGAATAAAGATGACACCGTCTATTTTGAAGCCGATGAAAC
>DATKXL010000186.1:0-6940 GCA_035529055.1 Bacteroidales bacterium | reverse complement strand
GACAGTGAGCCGGTAAATGCATCCCTGGTAACAATTATCATTGCTTTTGTTTTTGTGGCGCTGGGAAGCGTAAATGCCGTAGCGCAAATAATATCTATGTTCTTTCTTGTGACTTACGGCTCACTTTGCCTGATCTCCTTTTTAAATCATTTTGGCTCATCTCCTTCCTACCGCCCCTCTTTCAGATCAAGATGGTATCTTTCGCTTGCAGGGTTTCTTATTGCTGTCTGGGTTATGTTCAAAATAAATGCTCCCTATGCCTTTGCATCGGTAATAATAATGATCGGCCTATATTCTTATATAAAGATTTATCATCGCAACCGACAAGGGCTTGAGTCTCTTTTTGCAAATGCGCTTTTCCAGATCAACCGCAATCTGCAGGTATATCTTCAGAAATCAGAATGTAAGAAAAAGGTTAAAGAGTGGAAACCAAGTGCAATCTGTATTTCGAAAGATTCTTTTATCCGTGCGAAAGCATTTCAGTTATTAAACTGGTTATCTTACCGGTATGGCTTTGGAACATATCTTCACCGCATTGACGGCTACTATTCCAAAGCAACCAGTCAGCAGGCTAAGGAAGAGCTCGCAAAACTGATTGAAGTTTACGATACTACCCAGAACCAGGTATTCGTGGATACAATAATCTCTCCTTCATATACTTCAGCTATTGTACAGGCTATCCAGGTGCCCGGAATCTCCGGTATGGAAAACAATATGGTGATCTTCGAATACGATAAGGAGAACCCCGAGAACCTTAAAGAAATCATTGAGAATATCAGGCTGATAAAGGCAGGCAGCTTTGATATATGCCTGCTTGCGACAAGCAGGAAGGATATGATTTACAAGAATGGGATACATGTGTGGATAAACTATAAGGATACTGAAAATTCCAGCCTTCTTATCCTCCTCAGTTTCATTATCTCAGGTCATCCCGACTGGAAAAAATCAAATATCAAAGTATTTGAAATATGCAAGCCGGGACAATACGATGAGACAAGAAAAGAACTTTCTGATCTGGTCATTTCAGGAAGACTGCCAATTACTGAAAAGAATATCGAGATAATACCCGAAGACTCAGGTAAGAATGCAAAGCAACTCATCAATGAAAAATCTGCCTACGCTGCTCTTACCATGATTGGATTCAGGACCGAGGGATTAAAACATAACGGTGATATTATTCTGAACGGATATGATGATATTGGGACAATCCTGTTTGTAAACTCTCAAAATCAGAAAGAAATCATCTGATTAATCTTCCGACTTACAGTTTTTGTATAAGCAACCAGGTATCAGAATACTTTGTGAAATTTGCCCAGATCCTTCTCACCTCGTTACGGGCTATTGTAACATCATCGGTTGCCAGTACCGATACTCTGTATAATCCAGCTTCATTCTTCAATACTTCCGGGGTAAATCCGTCATTTCTTATCTGCGACTGATATTTTTTTGCATTATCGGGATTTCTGAAGCTTCCGATGATCACAAAATACCTGCTGGGATCCGGTGCTTTTTCATCGGTTGGAACCAGTTTCTCTTCCACCTCTCTTATAGGGCCGGCAGGTGCAAGAGTTGTTTTCATTGTTGTGGTAGAAGTAACCTTATCAGTATCCGATTTACTGCTTTTCCTCAGACGTTTATTTACTCCGGCGCATGATGATAACAGAACAAATGATCCAATAATTAAATATGTCAGTATTTTCATATCCAGGAATATTTATAAGGTCCAAAGTTAAAGAAACTGATTAGAAAAAGCCCGTTCCATGACGGGCCTTCTCCATAAAGTAAATAAAATTTAAAAAAGAAAACCTATTTAAGCTTTAACCGGCAGTTACCAATGTTCTGGTCGCTGCAGAGTATTTGTATTTTATATTCTCCGGGGGCAAGTCTTTTTTTGGAAGCATAGTTTAGTGACACCTGTTGTGAGGGCTCAGACTCACCCGTAACAGCTGATAAACTGGCTGTGAAGTTGCGCTCATCCTGTGAGATCGTCCATGTTAAAGCCTTATCGTCAGATGATATTGTGGTTCCTGAGGGTGTAAGAACTTTAAAGCTTATCGCTTCAGTCAGGCTCTGGGGAACCTCAAAATTAACATTCAGCTTCTTTGCCCTGAATACAAGTCTGTCTGCCTTACCTCTTGATCCATACGCATAAAAATTATCGGCATCATAGGTCTCATTTATCCGCAACTTTTCAATAAGATCACTTTTGCTTGTTTCAAGCGCTTTGATAGCGTTTTGCAGATCATCGTTCTGCGTCACCAGCTTTTCCTGGTTGAGTTTAAGCTTATCATACTCTTTATCAAGGCTGTCTTTTACTACCTGCAACTCTTCCAACTCCTTTTTACTTGCACGCAAATTCACGTTCTCTCCCGAAAGTGCTCTTATCCTTCTGTTGATATCGGTTATCTGCTGATTGG
The DNA here is from genome assembly GCA_035529055.1 of Bacteroidales bacterium. Lineage (GTDB taxonomy): Bacteria > Bacteroidota > Bacteroidia > Bacteroidales > VadinHA17 > LD21. The sequence goes on along the minus strand of DATKXL010000186.1, from coordinate 4,523 downwards.
TCTCAGCCAGCAGTTTGTCATTGGCATCACTTTTAACCTGCAATCCCGAAAAGTCAGCCTTTAGTTTAGCAAGCTCCTGTTCATTCTGCAGTTTTTCTGACAGAAGTGATTCTGTACGAAGCTTCTCAGCATTCAGGTCGCGTTTGTTTTTGGAATTTGAAACAAACGCAAAGATTGTGGAAATAAGCAGGAGAGCAATTATTACAGCTCCTACATAAGTTACTGTTCTCTCTTTCATAGCATCTTTTTATAATGTTTATAACTTACCTGCAATATAATCTTTTTTTATTAAACCGGGATTAAACAGTTAATAAAAAAAATGAAAATCAGGTTTGTATTCTAAGCTTCCTGAAGAATATAGCCTAATCCTATTCTTGTATGAATAAGCTTAATATCGAATCTTTTATCAATCTTTTTTCTTAGGAAATTAACATAAACATCAACCACATTGCTCCCAAAGTCAAAACTGGTTTCCCATACCTTCTCGGCAATATCATTTCTTGAGAGAACCCTTCCTGCATTCTTCATGAAATATTCCAGCAACAGGAATTCTTTTGCTGTAAGTTCAATTGTTGATCCGCCTCTCCTGGCCACTTTCTTATCAAGATCAAGCTCCAGATCAGCAATAACAATCCGGTTGGTGCTTTTTTGTTTAATTTTTGCCGGTTTTGTCAGCACCTTTACCCTTGCCAACAGCTCCCTGAACTCAAACGGTTTAACAAGATAATCATCAGCTCCTGCGTCGAAGCCCATCAATTTGTCTTCAGTAGTGCCAAGAGCTGTCAGTATTAAAACAGGGATTTCAGGCCTTTTCTCCTTCAGCCTCCTGCATAATTCAATCCCGTTAACAAATGGAATAATTATGTCAAGTATGAACATATCATAATTATATTGTAAAGCCAGTCTTTCCGCCAGTAAACCATCATAAGCCAGATCAACTTCGTATTGATTTTCCTCGAGGCCTTTCTTTATAAAAGATGCTATCTTGGGTTCATCCTCCACAATAAGTATTTTCATCCTGCAGCAATTTAAAATGTTATTTCAGATACTTTTTTATGTTATAGAGCTTGTTAAGAGCTTCTACCGGAGTCAGATTATTGATATCAAGATTGAGGATTTCATCCCTTATCTGTTTCAGCACCGGATCGTCCAGCTGGAAAATACTAAGCTGTATTCCTTCTCTGTGACCTGCAAGATCTGCTATTGGCTTGGTTAATTCCTTTTTTTCATGGCTCTGCTCAAGCTCTTTAAGTATTTCGTCGGCACGGGAAACAACACTTCTGGGCATACCGGCCATTCTGGCAACGTGGATACCGAAACTGTGTTCGCTGCCTCCCCTCTTCAGCTTGCGCAGAAAGATGACTTTATTGTTCAGCTCCCGGATTGACACATTATAATTCCTGACCCTTGAAAATGAATTCTCCATCTCATTCAGCTCGTGATAATGAGTGGCGAACATTGTTTTGGCCCTGCATCTGTTTTCGTGAAGGTACTCTACCATTGCCCAGGCAATGGAGATGCCATCGTAGGTGCTTGTTCCCCGGCCTATCTCATCTAGGAGCACAAGGCTGCGGTCAGAAAGATTATTGAGTATGCTGGCAGTCTCATTCATCTCGACCATAAAAGTTGATTCTCCCAGGCTGATATTATCAGAGGCTCCTACCCTGGTGAATATTTTGTCAATAATACCAATCCGGGCCAGGCGGGCAGGTACAAAACAACCCGTCTGTGCCATCACGACTATCAGAGCAGTCTGCCGCAGAAGGGCTGACTTGCCCGACATATTTGGTCCGGTCAATATTATGATCTGCTGGTCATCTGTATCAAGCAGAAGATCGTTTGGAATATATGATTCACCTACAGGCAGCTGGTTTTCAATTACAGGATGCCGGCCGTCGGTTATTTCAATTGTTTTTGAGTCGTCGAGCAGAGGACGGGAATAGCTGTTCCCGGTTGAGATGGCTGCAAATGCCTGGAGACAATCGAGCCTTGCAACAAGGGAGGAGTTAACCTGAATTGCCGGAATATACTCTACTATTGAAAGAACCAGATCGTTAAAAAGTCTTGTTTCGAGACCAATTATTTTTTCCTCCGCACCGAGAATCTTGCTTTCATATTCCTTGAGTTCCTCGGTGATATAGCGTTCTGCACTGACAAGGGTCTGCTTCCTGATCCATTCGGACGGAACCTTATCCTTGTGTGTGTTTCTTACTTCAATATAATACCCGAAAACATTATTAAAGCTTACCTTCAGCGATGATATCCCTGTTCTTAAACTTTCGCGCGACTGCAGATCATAAAGATAGTCTTTGCCATTGCGGAGTATGCTTCTGAGTTCATCAAGTTCGGGAGAAACACCAGTGGCAATCACATTCCCCCTGTTGACCTGTACAGGAGGGTCACTGTTAATCTCTCTCCCTATCCTTTCGGACAGGGATTTGCAGGGGTTCATTTGTTCTGCAAGTTTGGCAAGCGGAGGTGAGCCGCTTTCAGAGCACAGGCTTTTCAGCGGGGCTATCGCATTAAGAGCTTTTTTAAGCTGAACGACCTCTCGCGGGTTAATCCTGCTTACTGCAACCTTTGAAACAAGTCTTTCAAGATCGCCGATCTGTCGTATCAGACCTGAAACCTCAACCCTGAAAAGAGGGTTTGTAACCAGGTGCTGAACGATATCAAGCCGGTCGTTGATCGGATTGATATCCTTCAGAGGCATGGAGATCCATCTTTTCAATAAACGTCCGCCCATCGGTGAAATGGTACGGTCCATGACATCTATGAGAGTCCTGGCCCCTTCGTGGGGAGAATGGAATAACTCAAGGTTCTTAATTGTAAACTTATCAAGCCACACATATCTCTCCTCTTCGATACGCGACAGGCTGGTTATATGTCCAAGCTGCTCGTGCTGAGTAATATCAAGATAATAAAGGATTGCACCTGCTGCAATTATTCCAAAAGTGAGGTTCTGCACGCCAAAACCTTTCAGCGAGCTTGTCTCGAATTGCTTAAGCAGCCGGTCATTGGCAGCTTCAGGAGTATATATCCAGTCATCAAGCTTGTAAGTATAGAATTTTGATCCGAAGCTTTCGTTGAACAGCTCCCGCTTCGATTTCTCAAATAATACCTCTTTCGGCTGGAAATTGTTAAGCATCTGATCAACGTATTCAAGGGTGCCTTCCGAGATAAGGAACTCCCCGGTGGATATATCAAGGAAAGCAACTCCTGCAATCTTCCTGTCAATATGGACCGCAGCCAGAAAATTGTTCTCTTTATGATTAAGGACGTTTTCATTGAGTGATACTCCCGGGGTTACAAGCTCGGTGATGCCCCGTTTGACGATCTTCTTAGCCAGCTTTGGATCTTCAAGCTGTTCGCATATAGCCACTCTCTGACCTGCTCTCACTAAACGTGGAAGGTAGGTATCAAGGGCATGGTATGGAAACCCCGCCAGTTCGACAAATGATGCAGAACCATTTGCTCTGCGGGTAAGTGTAATACCAAGTATCTCTGATGCTTTTATAGCATCTTCTCCGAAGGTCTCATAAAAATCACCGACTCTGAAAAGGAGTATGGCATCAGGGTGTTTTGTCTTGATGTTATAATACTGCTTCATCAGCGGAGTTTCGACATATTTTTGAAAATCAGACATTTGGTTAAGATCAGTGATTTATTGCCTCACGAGGATAAAATGTTTTAAACAAAGATACATTGATGGTAATATTAATGAAAGACTTTTTGAAATTTATTCAATAATGTAAAAGATCATTGTTTTTCTGAGAAAAATTTATTATATTGTTATATTATGCTTCCTATTATTAATACTGATTATGTATAAAGTTCTTATTCTTGGAGCAGGCCTGGTAGCAAAGCCAATAGTAGAATATCTTATTGAAAGAGATTTCAAAGTGCTGATCGCCACTTCCACAAGAGAGAAAGCCGACAGGATCATCAAAGGTCATCCTCATGGATCTTCTCTGAAATGGTCGATGGACGATACCTCAACTCTTGATCTGCTTATAAATGAGAGTGATATTACGGTATCTCTGCTGCCATACAGGTACCATACCGAGGTGGCAAAGATCTGCATTAAAAAACGCAAATCACTGGTCACCACCTCATATGTCGAGGCTGAGATGCAGGCGCTAGATAATCCGGCAAAAAAGGCCGGCGTGATAATTCTTAACGAGACAGGACTTGATCCGGGCATTGATCATATGAGTGCGATGAGGATCATAGATCATATTCACGGCCGGGGTGGAAAAGTTGAGGAGTTCTATTCCCTCTGCGGTGCTTTGCCGGCCCCTGAGGCCGCTGATAATCCCCTCAGGTATAAATTCTCATGGAGCCCTAAAGGTGTGATCCTGGCAAGCCTGAACAGCGCCCTCTATCTGAAAAACGGGAAGAGAGTTGCCATCGACTCTGTAAATCTCTTCAAGGACCGTTTTACCTATTCTTTCCCCGGTATTGGTGAGCTGGAAGTATATCCCAACAGGGACTCAATACGTTACATTGATATTTACGGGATA
>DATKXL010000185.1:0-5113 GCA_035529055.1 Bacteroidales bacterium | reverse complement strand
GGAAATCGTTTACAACCAGAAACGCCTCCACTCAGCACTGGGTTACCTGCCACCCGCTGAGTACGAGGCCCTAACTACTAACTCCCAGGCTATGTACTTATTTCCGCCCTCTTCTGTCTAGCTAGATGGGTGCAGTTCACTCGGACTAGCATTCCTGAACATGTCTGCCTTAATTTTTATTGCAAATTTTTCATCTTCCATCATTCATTAGGAGGCAGGATCTGGAACAATAAGACTTGGAAACAATTTAATGTTCTCTTAACGATGTTTCAATTTTCAACACTAGAATGAGGAGATAAATCATGGAAAACACATCCGGACAGGGAAAATCGGCGGCAGTTCCACCCGAAATAGATAGATGGAATTGGGGTGCTTTTCTATTGAATTGGATCTGGGGACTGGGCAATAAAACCTACATTGCTCTTCTTTGCTTTATTCCACTAGTTAACATTGTGATGGTATTTGTATTAGGTGCAAAAGGCAGTGAGTGGGCCTGGAAAAACAAGCATTGGGACAGCATAGAGCATTTCAAGAGGGTTCAAAAGAAGTGGGCGTATTGGGGTCTAGGCCTTTTTATTTTCTCATTGTTAATAATGTTAATTAACTTATTCTTTATTTCAACCAGATTCATTGAGTAAAGGAGTCGGCATACGTGGCCCAAATTAACACCGCCACCGTGGAGATAAAATACGCTTCCTTGGCATTCATCGCCTCCAGCCCCTCCGGGCGCTTCGCCCACCGGTCTGTCTGACTGCCAGAAAATCGATTCAAACCACATTCGCCATATAGAGATTGTAAGTGGTTTTCAAATCCGATCTAAAGTGTTACATTTAAAGGAAAACCACGCATTAAGGAAGAGAAGTATGCTCTTAACTGGACGAGATTGTTATGTAAGCAATTCGTCTCGAATCGGTTGAGGCTTGATCTATTTGTCCTGGCTTACAATCTGGGCAACTTTCTTCGACGTTTGGTTCTTCCACGGGAAATCAAACACCGGTCACTGCGTACTCTTCTCACCAAGCTAATAAAGAGCGGAGCGAAGGATGTCAGGAACTGCAGGTACATCACGTTTCAAATGGCCGAAGTGGCAGTCAGCAGGAAGCTATTTGCTGAAATCCTTCTCTGGATTGAGCGATTGCGATGTTGCACGGCGTAAAATCTTACTTTCCAGGTTGAACCGAGGGAGAATAGTCTCTTTTTTTGTGCTCAGAACCAGAAAATCATTGATACTCTTAATGAGAACGGTTAATCTATTGCAGGAGCAAAAGGGGTCTGTCGATTCAAGCTGGGAAGTACGAAAGATTTCGCTCAGAATCAAAGAAAAAGGCTATCATTTGCTATTTCAATTTTAAATGGGGAATATCGGTAGAATGGATAAAATTCTTTCAATCATCATTAGTTTGGCCATAAGTGGCACTAATCTCTTTGCAGTATCTGACGGTGGTTTTTCAGGAAACCACCTTATTAATAATAAGGAATACCGTTCTAAAGTGGAATCTTCATTTAAGGAACGGGAACATCTTGCTCAAAACAGGAAAGATAAACTATTCAATGTTTTTGGATTTGGTCTTTCACTTCAGCAGGAAGAAGCTCTTAAGTTCCTCTTCGCATATATGCCACTAAGTGATCTGGCTGATTATAATGGAGATTTCTTCCTTGCAAATGCAAATATTGCACTAAAAATAAGAAAAGAGTCACCCTGGGGAAAAGATATCCCGGAAGAAATTTTTCTTCATTATGTTCTTCCTTTAAGAATAAATTTCGAAAACCTCGATTCATTCAGAATTGCTTATTACGATGAAATTCAAGGCAGGGTGAAAGGAATGGATGCTACAGACGCTGCTCTCGAAATTAATCACTGGTGCAACGAAAAAGCGACTTATCAGCCTTACGGTATGATTTACTCCGGACCTGTTAGTACAATTCTTTCGGCACAGGGAGCCTGCGTAGGATTATCAACTTTTACAGTGGCTTCATTAAGAACTGCCGGCATTCCTGCACGTCAGGTTTACACATCCTTTGCACATGACGATGATGCTCATGCCTGGGTAGAGGTGTGGATAAATGGCAAATGGTACTATATGGGAGCCTGTGAACCTGAACCGGTTCTTGACAGGGCTTGGCATACTGAATTAGCCAGACGTGCAATGTTGATAAATACAAAGTCATTCGGTGCAAAATATGGGCAGGAAAATGCAACTGTCTGTTATAGAAATTATTCCGATGTGAATACTCTTTCAAAATATGCAGTTACAAAACAAATTAATGTGAAGGTTTTAGATACGAATAATGTACCTGTTAAAGATGCTCTTGTAGAATATCTGCTTTACCTTTCTGCAAGATTTACTCCGCTTGCTGAGGTTCCAACTGATGAATTTGGTATTAGTCAGTTTGAAACCGGACTTGGTGATCTGTTAATTTGGGCTCGAAAGGGCGCTGACTTTAATTTCAAAAAAGTTTCTGTATATGACATAGATACACTTAATCTGATACTTAATCTCAAGCCTGCCGATAATGGTTTCCAGGAACTGGATCTTGGCGTCCCTATAGCACGCGCACCACTAAAAGGTCCTGCAGTTGAATTGATAACAGCAAATACTAAACGGATTAATGATGAGAACATGATTCGCCAGGCTTATATCGATTCATGGATGAAGCCGGAAGAGGCAGCTAACCTGGCTAAAGAACTTGGCGCAGATCCTGAGATTGTAAAGGATATTATCAGCAGAAGCATGGGTAATTACAAAAATATAGCTTCATTTCTTACTCATACTCCTGTTTCAGATAGATCACTGGCAATCAATTTATTAAAACAAGTATCAGATCAAGATCTGAGAGATACCAAAGAAGAAATTTTTGCTGATCATCTGAATAACGTTATCAGGTTCGAAGACACGCATGGTGCCTATGATTATGAACTCTATTCACAATATGTGCTTAATCCGAATATTATGATATTTGAACTGATTGTCGCCTGGCGTAAGTACCTTTTTGAAAGCATGCCTGCCGGTTTCAGACAGGATGCAATAAATGATCCATCGATATTAATGAAGTACGTCAATAATAATATTGTTATTGATGATAGCGAAGATTACTGGAAGATAGCAATTTCACCAATTTCACCAAAGGGGGTTGATGAACTGAAAGTTTCGGATTCATTTTCACGTGATATTTACTTTGTTGCCTTATGCCGGAGTCTGGGAATACCTTCAAGAATTGAGTCTGGAAGTAATGGCTATGTCCCTCAATTTTATTTTAAAAAAGAATGGCATGATGTCTGGTTAGCAGGAAGGAATCAACCTCTACCCGGAAAAGGGTTTGTCAGATTGTCGTCCGGTGAGAAAAATCCGGTCCCGGAATATTTTATCCATTTTACTATTGCACATTTTGAAAATGGACATTATAAAACCCTTCGATATCCTGGTAAAACAGTTACAGATTTTAAGGATGAACTTGCTCTGGCTCCCGGGCACTATATGTTGGTGACAGGAAACAGGATAAATGATAGCAAAATCCTTTCAACCTTATCTTTCTTCGAACTGAAAGAGAATGAACATAAGGCAATTGATATTAAATTGAGGAAGGATGTTTCTCCTGCAGAAATACTTGGCACTATTGACCTGAATATAAAAATCAGCTTACCTGATAAATCCGGGATAATCCTTAAAAGTATTGCAGATAAAGGAATAGTTTTAGCATGGATTGACCCGGATAAAGAACCTACTAAACATATATTCAGCGACTTGCCACTTCTTAAAGCTGAACTTGATAGTTGGGGAGGGTACTTCATTTTTCTTTCAAACCAGTCTGAAGCAAGTAATAATTTCAAGCTTGAAAGCATTAAAGGACTTCCTGCTAATTCTCTATATTCAGTCGATATTGATTCTAAGATTCTAAAAGAGATTACAAAAAGTGTTTCATTATCTGATATTCACTATCCTTTCCTGGTTCTGACCGATAAGAACGGAAACATAATATTAAAGTCAGAAGGTTACAGGATCGGAATAGGTGAACAGATACTCAAAAGATCAGATAAATGATCATGATACATTCATCATAAAAACACTTCAACCAAATTCAACCTCCTACAGGTTTTAACAGATATTTATTGACTTATTAACACATGTTGGTATTTAATATCTTTTTTGTTTAAGGCTCTTGTTTTGAAATAATTTATATTTGTAATGTTTTGGTGTTGCATTGAAATAAAATCATTGCAATGAAAAGGGAACCCCGTTAGAATCGGGGACAGTACCCGCTGCTGTGATGCCCAATATATTCTCTTTGCAGCAGAACTATCCAAATCCCTTTAATCCGAACACAACCTTATCTATGATTTTGCAAGCACATTTAAAAGCCCCACTGGCTGAAGTGTATGTCGTCAGAACATGTTGGACAGTTGACGTTGAAAATTAAGGGGTAGTTCTCAGTAATTGCAACTGATTTTTCAGGCCACCTTTCCTTAGGTTAAAAGCCTTCCTCGCTTTTATAGTTTCCCGTTTAATCATATCCCTCAGCGTCAGGCATTGCCTCCTGCGGCCGTGGTAAACGTCGGCTGGAGTCAGGTTGTCGAATGACTCGTGGTAGCGGTGATTGTTGTTGTATTCCACGAACTGTTCGATTTCCCGTTCCAGCGCACCCGGCAAGTAGTAGTGCAGCAAATTGATCGCGTTCTTCATCGAGCGTTGATAGCGCTCGATCTTGCCCTGTGTCTGGGGATGGTAGCGAGCGCCACGGGTATGATCCATCTTCAAACCTCTGGGATGGAAAAAACGCCGGCGGGTTGACCATAAGCTGGGACACTCCCGCTCCGGGTTTGGTGACAATAACACATTCAAGGATAACCTCGAATGCGAATGTCAAGGCGGTTGTAGACTATACAACCAGGACCTTTACCACTGTTGCCTCGCTTTTGCAGTAAAGAGAATGGTTGATCTTAAAAGTGTCTCCCTTTGCCTGTCCACAGACTGTATAATACTATTTTGCGTTCAAGTTAAGATTAACAATCCAAGGCCAGCCTGTTATGCTGTGAACCCGTTGGGGATTTTTTTCCAAACAGGCAAGTTGATCGACAAGTTGATCTTCGACGGCATTCATTGAGTTGAAAGCTCGA
>DATKXL010000184.1:0-2666 GCA_035529055.1 Bacteroidales bacterium | reverse complement strand
TCCCGTCTAAGACCTGTGCTTATGACCTCTGTCACCACTATACTTGCTATGCTGCCGCTGGCAATAAGCAAAGGCTCAGGTTCAGAACTCTGGAAGCCAATGGGTATAGCCGTGATCGGAGGTCTGATCTTTTCCACTTTTGTTACGCTTGTCCTAGTACCTGTGGTGTATGCCATCTTTGCAAAAAGGGGAGAGCGAAATAAGAACCTGACTGTCTATTCAGAATTTGATTTTATGAATGGTAACGGTAATGGTAACGGTAATGGTAACGGTAATGGTTTTAAATAAGTATTAATATTCTAAATCACCAGCTATGAAAGCAATTATGATAATATACAATCAGGCTCATACCGAGAAGGTTGAATACCTTCTCGACAAGCTTGGCATAAAAGGATATTCACTCTGGGAAAATGTTCAGGGCAGAGGCAGCCATACAGGTGTTCCTCACCTGGGTACCCATGCCTGGCCAGAGATTAATAAAAGTGTTCTGACAATTGTGGAGGATGACCTTGTCGATTCTGTACTTAATAATGTGAAAAGAATTGATGCTGTAAATGAAGAAGTCGGAATCAGGGCGTTTGTCTGGGATGTGGTGAAGACCGTTTAAACTTGCAGGGGCGTTGCATGCAACGCCCCTGCAAGTTTTATTCCTCTTCTTCTTCCTCGGCATAAGCTTTGATCACAGCCTCCTGAACATCGCCCGGTACCTGCGAATACTCGGAAAATTTCATTGTGTACATTGCACGCCCACCGGTGATCGAGCTAAGCGAAGTAGAGTATTTATTCATCTCCGCAAGCGGAACCCTGGCTTTAATAACTTCAAAACGTTTTTCACTTGCCATACCCAGTACCATTCCCCGGCGACCCTGAAGATCACTGATAACATCACCCATACGGTCGGAAGGAACCATTATTTCAACCTCATAGATTGGTTCAAGAATTTTGGGTCCTGCGTTTTTAAATGCCTGACTGAATGCATTACGTCCGGCAAGCCTGAAGGATATCTCATTGGAATCAACCGGATGCATCTTGCCGTCATATACGTAAACCCTTATATCACGTGCATATGATCCTGTAAGAGGACCAACTTCCATCTTTTCCATGATACCTTTTAAAATAGCCGGCAAAAATCGTGCGTCGATAGATCCTCCGACGATGCTGTTAACATAAATAAGCTTTCCTCCCCATGGCAGAACAATCTCTTCTTTATCCCTGACTGACAGTTTTATCTCCTTTCCCGCAATCTTGATCATTGATAATTCAGAGGAACCCTCCTCGTAAGGCTCAATAATCATGTGCACCTCTCCGAACTGACCTGCACCGCCTGACTGCTTTTTATGACGGTAATCGGCCTGGGCTGATTTTGTAATTGTTTCGCGGTAGGGAATTTTTGGCGAGTTGAAGTTCGTCGGGATCTTATATATATTATCCAGGTGCCACTTCATTATATTCAGATGGTACTCACCCTGGCCATGTACGATGATCTGCTTAAGCTCTTTGGAGTATTCAATAATAATAGTGGGATCTTCAAGGTGTATTTTGTTCAGAGCTTCACCGAGCTTCTCATCATCACTTTCACTTTGTGCTTTGATGGCGATACGATATTTTGGGTCAGGGAACTTAATACCCACATATCTCCAGTCGTTACCGGGAGCATTAAGTGTATGGCCTGTTTTTGTGTTTTTCAGTTTTACAAATGCTCCGATATCACCGGTATGCAGCTCAGGAACACGAGTCCTGTTCTTGCCTGCGCAGATATATAACTGCGATAATCTCTCTTTAACGTTATTGTTACAGTTTACAACATCAAGGTTCTCAGTAATCTTACCCGAATAAACCCTGAAATAGTTTATCTCACCGATATGTTCTTCGATTGATGATTTAAATACATACACTGAAGCAGATCCTGCAGGGTTTGGCTTCACTTCCGCGCCCTTGCTGTTTAACGGAGCCGGCATATCAGTTATGGAGGGTGCTTCGCTGACTATAAACTCCAGGAGAGCGTCAACACCTATATTATTCTTTGCTGAAACACAAAAAACAGGGAACATTCCCCTTGTCTGAATCCCTCTGGCTATACCTTTTCTTACCTCTGCTTCAGTAAGTGTATCATTTGAAAAGAAAAGCTCCATCAGCGCCTCATCGCTCTCAGCCGCTTTTTCAACGAGGGCATTATGAAGTTCAGAAGCTTTATCCATTTGATCAGCAGGTATATCGACAACTTTTGCTATTCCGCCATCCTTAGGGTACTGAAGCATTTTCATTTTCAGAACATCAATGATCGAATTAAATCCGGCCCCTTCATTAACAGGATACTGAACCAGGATAACGCTATGGCCGAAACGCTCCTTCATCATCTCGATCGACTTCTCGAAATTTGCTTTTTCATGATCCAGACCATTTACAACAATGATAAGAGGTTTGTTTACTTTTTCGGCATGACGGAAATGGATCTCTGTTCCGACTTCAACACCATTCTGAACATTTATTGTCATCACAGCGGCATCAACAGCATAAAGTGACGAAATAACGCCTCCGCTGAAATCATCAAGACCGGGAGTATCGAGTATATTTATTTTCTTGTTCTGAAATTCCGCATAGAGGACAGTTGAGAAGATTGAATTCCCGTTTTCATGTTCGATCGGACGATAGTCGGAAACACTGTT
>DATKXL010000183.1:0-14346 GCA_035529055.1 Bacteroidales bacterium | reverse complement strand
TTTGGAATTTCATATCCCGGATTCTATTCCACCATGGGTATTATCAATGCTCATCCTGCAGTTAAGGCTGTTTCTCCTCAGGCTCCCGTAACAGCCTGGTTTATAGGGGATGATTTTCACCATAACGGTGCATTCTTTATGCTCGATTGTTTCAGGTTCTATTATAGTTTTGGCCAGCCCCGCAAAGAACCTACCCGGCAGGGCAATCCGGGCTTCCAATGGCCGGTTCCGGATAATTATGAGTTCTTCCTCTCTGTCGGACCAGTTAAGAACCTGAGGGCAAAATATCTGGGCGACAGCATCAAATTCTGGAATGACGCTTTTGAGCATCCCAACTATGATGATTTCTGGAAAGCACGGGATCCAAGACCTCATTTGAAAAATGTTTCTCCTGCTGTTATGACTGTGGGTGGCTGGTTTGATGCTGAGGATCTTTATGGAGCTCTTAACACCTATGAAGCTATTGAAACCCAGAATCCCCGGACCATAGATAACTATCTTGTCATGGGCCCATGGTCTCATGGTCAGTGGGCTTTCGGTGAAGGAAAAAATCTGGGCAATATATACTGGGGTCTTAATGCAAATGAAAAATATGTCGTTCAGGAGGAAAACTTCTTTAATTACTACCTGAAAGGTGAAGGTAGCCCGGAAATGCCCGAAGCTACTATTTTTATCACCGGGTCAAATGAATGGAGACATTTTGACACCTGGCCGCCAAAAAATGTCATTGAAAAGAATATTTATTTTCATACCGGTGAAGTTGCATCTTTCGGCTCTCCTGTCATCAAAAAGAGTTTTGATGAATATATTTCCGATCCGATGAATCCTGTACCCTACACTGAGGATGTTCACACCAACAGGACTGAGGAATATATGACTGATGATCAGAGATTTGCTTCGCGCCGGCCGGATGTCATGGTTTATCAGACTGATATTCTGACTGAAGATATAACTCTGACCGGCCCTCTTACGGCTGATCTTTTTATTTCCACAACCGGCACCGACGCTGATTTTGTTGTTAAGTTAATTGATGTATTTCCTCCTGATACCAAAGCCCTAGAATCAACCGATATTAAGGTACCGCTGGGAGGCTATCAGATGCTTGTACGCGGAGAGGTGTTCAGGGGCAGATATCGGAACAGCTTTGAAAAGCCTGTACCTTTTAACCCTGGAAAAGTGACAGAAGTCAGTTACGAGATACCCGATGTGGCTCATACTTTTAAAAAAGGACACCGTATAATGATTCAGGTTCAGAGCACCTGGTTCCCGCTCGTTGACAGAAATCCACAGAAATTTGTTGACATCTATAAATGTTCAGAGAGTGATTTTCAGAAAGCAACTCACCGGATTTACCATGATGTAAAATATCCTTCACACCTTAAAGTCAATATCCTGCAATAAGAGGCTGAAATAATTCAATTTGAACATAAAATTTGTTTTCTTTGTTTGAGAAATAAAGAGTATTCATATTATATTCATTACCATGGCAAAAAAGAATCTGACTCGAAGGCAGTTCATGGCCACCATGACCGCCGGAGCCGGAACAGTACTTTTCGGCAATGTAATTAATGCCCTTCCTTACTATATCAAACCCGGGACGTATGATCCATTTCAAAAAGTCACTCTTGGAAAAACCGGGATAAAAACCACTTTGCTCGGTATGGGGACAGGCTTCAGCGGAGGTAATCGCTCGTCAAATATTACAAGGGCCGGAGTTGCAGAGTCGGTTATCCGCCAGGCGTATGAAAAAGGAATACGTTTCTTTGACTGTGCCGACAGCTACGGGACACACCCGTTTACCGCAGCAGCACTGAAAGGTATCCCGCGGGATAATTATACAATCGGAACAAAAATGTGGATACTCCCCGGAGGTATTCCTGAAAAAGAGCGACCTGATGCTAATATTGTTATTGATCGTTTCAGGAAGGAGCTTAATACTGACTATATCGATCTGGTTCAGTTGCACTGCATGATGAGCGGCGACTGGACAGATCAGCAGAAAAGATTTATGGACGGCCTCGAAAACCTCAAAGCCAAAAAAATAATCAGGGCACATGGTGTTTCCGTTCACTCCTTTGAAGCACTCGAAATTGCTGCTGAATCACCCTGGGTTGATGTTATCCATGTACGCATCAATCCTTTTGGAGAATCGATGGATAAAAGAGATCCTGCCCTGGTAGTACCCGTTATAGAAAAATTTCATAAAAACGGTAAAGGGGTTATCGCAATGAAACTTATTGGCAACGGAAGATTTAAAGATGACTCTGAAAAAATTGATGACAGCTTAAAATATGTTCTCGGACTGGGCACTGTTGATATGATAATTATCGGATTTGAACAACCTGAACAGATAGATAACTATATCGGCAGAATTAAGAATGTAGTAAAGACGAAATAAAAAAAGAAATTATCATACCTGAATTATAAATCCTGAAAAATGAAATCCGGAAGCTTATTATTTATGATCATGTTATTGGTTTCATTATCTGCATTTTCCCAAAATGATAATTTAAACCTTATCATTAAGCAGGGCGCTGAGCCCGAAAAATTATCCGGTGAATTCAATTTCACCGAGGGTCCGGCTGCCGATGCCCGTGGGAATGTATATTTTACCGATCAGCCCAACGACAGGATCATGGTGTGGAGAACAGATGGGGTATTATCTGTTTTTATGCAGCCATCCGGTCGTTCAAACGGTCTTTTTTTCGACAGTAAGGGAAATCTCTGGGCATGCGCCGATGAAAAAAATGAACTCTGGAAGATCACTCGGGAAAAATCTGTCGAGGTAATCCTGAATGAATATGATGGCAAGCTGCTAAACGGCCCTAACGATTTATGGATAGCGCCTGATGGAAGCATTTATTTTTCAGATCCGTATTACAGAAGATCGTGGTGGAGCCATACAGCCATGCCACAGGAAAAGCAGTGTGTTTATCATCTTAGTCCTGATCATAAAAACCTGAAACGTGTCGCCGAAGACCTTGTCCAACCTAACGGATTAATAGGGACACCCGACGGAAAGACTCTGTATGTGGCAGATATCGGTAATAAAAAAACCTGGTCGTATTCAATAAATACTGACGGTAGCCTCGGAAATAAAAAGCTATTCTGTGAAATGGGCTCCGATGGCATGACTATCGACAAGAAAGGGAATATTTATCTGACCGGCAAAGGTGTTACTATCTTCGATAAAACAGGGAAACAAATAGGAAATATTGCTGTTCCTGAAAACTGGACTGCAAACGTATGTTTTGGCGACAATGACAGAAAAAGCCTTTTTATCACCGCCAGCAAAGGCCTTTACAGGATAAGAACACGCGTGAAAGGCGCTTATTAGTTTTCAGTTTCATATCACTTTAAAACTATTTTATTTTTTCACTTTCCTGAAAAAATTATCTATTATTGTAACCTGATTTGAAATTTGTGGGTAATTTAAGCTCTCTATTTTAGATAATAATTCAAAACCAGGTGATTATGGAAGGAACACGCAGAGCAGATGTAAGACCGGGAATTGATGTGATGGTGGAACTGAAAGAGGACAAACGTACCGGCCGGCTTACCGGCGGCAAAGTAAAGGAGGTACTTACTACTGCTGCCATTCATCCTCATGGAATTAAAGTCAAGCTTGAAAATGGTCTTGTGGGGCGGATCAAGCAAATCACCTAAACTAATTGATTCTGTATCTATTCGTATATAAGTTTTCTACAAACTCAAATCTGCAGACAATGAAGCATGAGGATTTTATTGTCCCTGTTTTAGGAAAGGGAGGCGTTGTATCGCCGCTAAAAACAACTCAGAGAGATGACAGCCCCGTTTACAAATTCATTGATGATAACGACAGGATCCTTTATGATGTGTCCGTTGAGAATTTCTACAAGCATATGGAGACCGGCGGGATCCCTGTATCGTTTGAAAAAGCGGGGCCAAAAGAGAATATCTTTTTCGAACCCGCAAAGACGAAAGTAGGAATAGTGACCTGCGGCGGTTTGTGTCCGGGAGTGAATAATGTTATCCGCAGCCTCGTTAACCAGCTCTATTACCGGTATGGCATCAGCAGGGTCCTTGGATTCAAATACGGTTATGAAGGTTTAGTATCCAAATATAACCATCCTGTCATTGAACTTACCGCTCCTATGGTAAGTAATATTCATCTTTCAGGTGGCACTTTTCTGGGAACCTCAAGAGGCAACCAGGATGTGGAAAAAATGGTTGATACTCTGGAGATCCTTAATATCAATGTACTTATTTGCATTGGTGGAGACGGCACTCTTCGGGGAGCGCATGCAATACATGAAGAAATAGAAAAACGCAAGTTGAGGATCTCTGTGGCAGGAATTCCGAAAACAATTGATAATGATATAGATCTGATTCAGAAATCATTTGGCTTTGAGACTGCATTTTCAATTGCAAATGACATTATCAGAAATGCACATAATGAAGCATCCGGAGCAAATAATGGCATAGCGCTTGTGAAGCTGATGGGTCGTGATTCGGGATTCATTGCTGCCAGTGCGGCTCTTGCCATCCAGGAAGTTAATTTTGTTCTTATTCCGGAAATTTCTTTTGATCTTCACGGACCGCGGGGCTTTCTTAAGATACTCAGAAAACGCCTCGAGGAACGGCATCATGCTGTTGTAGTGGTTGCTGAAGGAGCGGGACAGGATCTTTTTGATTCGACAAACAAGGAGAAAGATGCTTCAGGAAATATTAAATACAAAGACATAGGTGTTTATCTCAAAGCCAAGATCAGAGAAGAATTTAATGCAGAAGGATTCTCCCACTCAATCAAATATATTGATCCTAGTTATATCATACGCAGTGCACCGGCAAATGCCAACGACAGCAAATTCTGCAACCTGCTGGCTCAAAATGCCGTACATGCAGCACTTGCTGGCAAAACCGACTTTGTGATGGGCTACTGGAACAACGAATTTACACTTATCCCTATTTCAATGGCTGTGGCAAAACGCAAAAAAATTGATGTAGAGGGTGAGTTGTGGTGGAATGTTCTTGAAGCCACAGGTCAACCTATAAGTATGAAAAATCATTTATATGATAAAGAATATAGTTTTTGACCTGGGCAATGTTCTTATAAGCTTTGTTCCGTCTGAGTTTCTGAAAAAGAAAAACTATCCCGAGAATATAAGAAATACTATTATGTCGGACATTTTCGGAAGTGCCGAATGGAAGATGCTCGACAACGGAGATATTACGACCCCGGAAGCTATTGATGCCATATCACTGAAATCTTCGCTCAGAAGGGAGGAAATAGCCCTTATTTTCAGTTTTCGTGCTGAGATAATGTTTCCCCTTGATGATAATGTCAGACTTCTTCCAGGGCTAAAAAAACAGGGTTATAAGCTATATTACCTTTCTAATTTCCCTCTTGATATTTTTGAAGAGATTAAAAACGGGTATTACTTTTTCAAATACTTTGATGGAGGAATTATTTCTTCTGAAGTTAAGCTGTCGAAACCTGATATCAGTATTTATAAATTTCTATTGAAGCAGTATTCACTTAAGCCGCGAGATTGCTTATACATTGATGATATCGAGACAAATGTCAGGGCTGCGGAATCTGCAGGGATGAAGGGGATTGCAACATTTGGAGCATCAGATATTTCAGAGAAGCTGTTTGATGTACTGACTGCTGGTCCTAC
This sequence comes from Bacteroidales bacterium, assembly GCA_035529055.1. GTDB lineage: Bacteria > Bacteroidota > Bacteroidia > Bacteroidales > VadinHA17 > LD21. Next base: position 8,686 of record DATKXL010000183.1, on the reverse strand, counting down.
CATTAAACAAACTGAATAGAATTATGCTTGGTGATAGGGGTGGTTCGTTATACCCCCTCTGCCGCAAGCGGCATCTCCCCCCAGAGGGGGAGAGAATTCCCGGAAGCATAACCTGATTTTTGGATAATGCAGGGAATTTTTCCCCCCTTCGGGGGAAATCAAAAAGGGGGTTGTTTATACCAGGCAGGAAATTAAAAGGGGCTTCAGGAATTTTTATCAGGTTAACCTTTGCAAAATCCCCTACTCCTCCCGGGTAAAATCAAATATTCAATCCTCAGTGACTTAACAGGGCAGATAAAAGCCGATATATGCCTGTATATAAAATATTTAATACAGAATATATCAATTGTTGTTTCATGTGGGAGAAAAAGTTATTTTTTGAAATATCGGATCAGAATGGATGTTTTACCTGCGCCTACAAGTTTTTCCAGTTCATTTTTTGAAGCGTTTTTTATTTCATCCACTGAATTGAATTTCTTAAGTAAAATATCTTTTGTTCCGGGACCAATTCCTTTTATTTTGTCGAGGTCGGATTTAATAAAGTCAGATGAGCGTTTATTCCTGTGAAAATTTATTCCAAACCTGTGAGCTTCGTTCCTCAATTGCTGAATCAACTTCAGACTATATGAATTCTTATCGAGGTATATCGGAACGGAATCTCCGGGGAAATAAATCTCTTCAAGCTTTTTTGCAATGCCAATTACGGTCAGTGTTTCTTTTAATCCGAGAGAGTCAATACTTTTCATTGCAGAAGAAAGCTGTCCTTTTCCGCCGTCAATTATAACAAGCTGAGGAAGACCTTGCTTTTCCTCCAGCATTCTTTTATACCTTCTGAAGATGACCTCCTCCATGGAGGAAAAATCATCGGGGCCTGAAACAGTTTTGATATTGAAATGTCTGTAATCTTTTTTGCTTGGCTTTCCGTTTCTGAAGACAACACATGCAGCAACCGGATTTGCACCCATAATATTTGAATTATCAAAACATTCAATATGCACAGGCAGCGATGGCATGTGAAGATCATTCTTCACTTTTTCGAGGTTTTTACCGGTCCGCGATTCCGGTTTGTGTTCCAGAAGTTTTTTTCTCTGTTCAAGCTTATAGTACAAGGCGTTCCTCGCGGCCAGTTCAAGCAGCTTGAGCTTTTCCCCAATCCTGGGAACAGTATATTTAATTTTATATAATTGAATATCAGGTTTAAACGGTATAATTATCTCTGGTGAATCACTTGAATACCGTTGTCTGATCTCGGTGATTGCAAAACCGAGCAGTGACTCTTTTTCCTCGTCAACCCTTGATATCAGTTCGAGCGTAAAAGCCTGCACTACAGCTCCTTCCATCACTTTAAGATAGTTAATATAACATCTTTCAACGTCCTGGACAAAGGCAAAAACATCTACGTTGTTTATTGTGTTGCTGACAACTGTCGATTTGCTTCTGAATTTTGCAATAATGTCGATCTTTTCTTTAATCAGCTGGGCCTCCTCAAAGCGAAGCTCTTTTGAGTAATCTGCCATCTTTCTTTTAAGATGGTCGGTAACTGTCAGAATGTGCCCTTTTAAAATTTCCTTTATATGCAGAATGCTTTCGTTGTATTCTGATTCCTTCTGGTTGCCGACACATGGAGCTTTGCAATTGCCAATGTGGTATTCGAGACATACCTTGAATTTCCCGGATACAATATTTCCCTCAGTAAGGTTATGAGTGCAGGTCCTTAACCTGAACAATTGCCTTATGAGGGTAAGTAATGTTTTTACCATCAGTCCTGAGGTATATGGTCCAAAATAAACTGAGCCGTCCCTGATTACATTTCTTGTACTAAAGACTCTCGGAAACCGTTCATTTTTAATGACAATCCATGGAAAAGTTTTGTCGTCCTTTAATAATATATTATACCTCGGCTGATGTTTTTTTATCAGGTTGTTCTCAAGCAATAATGCATCTGATTCGTTATCAACAACAATGTGCTTAATGTCAGCTGCTCTTTTTAGCATCACAGCTGTTTTGCCCGGCTGATTTTTTGCAAAATATGATGTAACTCTTTTTCTAAGATTTTTAGCTTTACCTATATAGATAATCTTTCCGAAAGCATCAATAAACTGATATACTCCGGGTCTGTCAGAAAGTGAAGAAAGTATGTTACTAAATCTGTTATCCATTGATTCAGAAAAGTTGTTCCGCTGGTCAAAGATAATGATTGGATATGGTTCTTTATATCCTTTCTGCTAATGATAAAGCGATTGCTTCACTGCGGAGTTTACCCTCTTTTTGATTTCCCCCCAAGGGGGGAACAAAATCCAGTAAACGTTTACAGACTTTTCGCCCCCTTTGGGAGGGGTGAGCGTAAAGAAACAGCCCTGTGGGCTGTTTTAGCGAAGAGCCTGACTGCAGCGATGGCCGCGAAGCGGGTGAGTGGGTTTAAATACATGGTGCAAATATAGAGTGCCAGCTACTCCACAAACAGTGGAACAAAACAAAACTTTTTACCGTCAAATAAACCCTTATCGCTGAGCTTTAACTCCGGTATAACCAGCAGCGCCATAAATGACAGCGTCATGAATGGGGCTGACATCCTGCAACCTAGTGACCTTACTATCTCTGACAGGTTTTCATATGCAGCAGCAACTTTTTCCACAGGCTGGTCTGACATTATTCCGGCAACCGGGAGAGATAAAGGACTTATTGTTTTCCCGTCAGCAACCGCCAGTCCTCCTTTCATAGTAACAATCTGGTTTACTGCATTTACGATGTCCTTATCATTTGTCCCGATACAGATGATATTGTGACTGTCGTGTGCCACAGAACCGGCAAATGCTCCTTTCTTCAGGCCAAATCCTTTGATAAAACCAACTGAAGGAGGGGTATTATTATACCTGTCCTTTACCACTATTTTAAGAATATCATTTTGAATGTCAGGTTCAATCAGATCACCCGAGCACCACTGATTTACAATCTGTTCTTTTGTTATCAGGTCGCCATCTAAGGCCTCAATAATACGAAGTCTGGCACCTTCATTTTTCACCTCTATTTTTGCTTTATCTATCTCAGAGCAGTTGAATTTATTGAGTGGCTTTGCTCCTTCATAACTGAACAGAATTCTTCCCCTGTCATAGGCTTTCTTACCATCGATCCATGTTTCCAGTACATTCATAGAGTTGTAATCATCTACGACTATGAAGTCGGCAGGATCATCTGTTTGGAGTAATCCGGCTTTTATATTATAATGCCTGGCAGGATTTATTGTACAGCTCCTTATAACGTCAAAGAGGTCATATTCCTCGCAAATAAGTTTAGCAACTATTTTATTTATGTGTCCCTTTAGAAGCATTTCGGGATGCAGGTCATCGCTGCAAAGCATTACCATTCCAGGGTGAGTACGTATAAGATCTTTAAGCTCTTCCAGATTCCTGGCCGCACTTCCCTCCCGAATCAGAACTTTCATCCCCAGAGAAATTTTTTCGAGAGCCTCCTCAAGTGTACTGCATTCATGGTCGGTTGTGATTCCAGCCGCAATATATTTCTTCAGGTTTTCTCCGGATAATCCCGGTGCGTGTCCGTCAATGGGTTTATTCAGTTTTCTGGCAATATCTATTTTAGAATGAACCTCCCTGTCATTAAAGATAACTCCCGGATAATTCATCATTTCAGCCAGGTATTTAATCTCCGGCATTTTTAAAAGCTCTTCTATATCTTCTTTATCTATTAGTGCACCAGCTGATTCAAAAGATGTTGCCGGCACGCAGGATGGTGCACCGAACCAGAATTTCAGAGGTGCCTTTTTTGAATCATTTATCATGAATTTAACTCCTTTTATTCCAAGGACATTTGCTATTTCATGAGGGTCAGAAATCACGGTGGTTGTTCCACGTGAAACAGCAGCACCTGCAAATGCCCCGGGTGTGGTCATTGAGCTTTCTATATGTATATGAGCATCTATTAATCCGGGAATTATAAAATGAGCCGGGGCTGCACTAATCTTATCTATTCTTTTAATAACTCCATTCTCAACAGAAACTTGAGCCGGATAGATTTCCCGGTTATGTATATCTATCAAGTTGCCTTCAATATTCATAATCCTTAATTCGTTTTGCGTTTTGTTCCGCGTTCATGTGCGGTATGCCAGTTCTCTTTTTCTTTTTGTTGTAAGTCTATTCATTGCATTCGTGTATTCTATTGCTTTGGCACGCGGATCTCTTTGCAATTACCTTGCTGATAAGCTGATTTAGTAAATCGTGTAAAGCATTGCTACGTCGCTACGCTCCTCGCAATCTCATTTACATTGTCGATAAACACAAAATATTGCTCTCAGGTTAATCGGGCAGATTGCTTCGTCTTCCGCTTCGCGGAATATTCGCAATGACAATATAAATAAAATACTATTCTTAAATTAATATAAATTGTTCCACGTGGAACATTTTATCTTCCCAGGTACATCAGAAGTATGCTTACATCAGATGGAGAAACACCGCTTATCCTTCCGGCCTGTCCTATTGTAGAAGGTTTGATCCTGTTTAATTTCTGCCTTCCTTCGGTAGAGATTGATACCAGTTCATCAAAGTCAATATCCGCAGGTATTTTTAATTCTTCAAGTCTCTTTATTTTATCAGCAACAATTTTCTCTCTCAGTATATATCCCTCATATTTGATTTTTATCTCGGCTGATTCGGTAACCTCTTCAAATCTTTTTGAATTACATGCTTTAAGTTTTTCGGATCCATCAATCCTTTTTAGCAGGTCCTTTATACTTACTTGTGGTCTGGTAGCTATTTTTATTGCTTTAACTTTTTGATTAATTGTGCTCGTATTAACTTCTCTCAGGAAACTGTTAATCTCCTCAGGACTTGTACTTTTTTCTGATAAGAATTTTATAATTTCTTCGACCATTTTCTCCTTTTGTTCTAATTTTCTGATTCTCTCTTCCCCGGCAATCCCCAGCTTAAAACCTATTCTCGTAAGTCGTTCATCCGCATTATCCTGCCTTAATAATATTCTGTATTCAGCACGCGAGGTAAACATCCTGTATGGTTCATCAACACCCTTGGTTACCAGATCATCTATCAATACTCCAATATATGATTCTTCACGTCCCAAAATAAATGGTTTCATCTTTTTTATTTTCAGCACGGCATTAATTCCTGCTGTTAAGCCCTGAGCGGCAGCTTCTTCATACCCTGTTGTACCATTAATCTGGCCTGCAAAATAGAGATTATCAATTTTTTTTGTTTCAAGTGTATGTTTCAACTGTGTCGGCTGAAAGAAATCATATTCTATTGCATAACCAGGCCTGAATATCTCAACCCTTTCCAGTCCTTTTACTTTTCTAAGCGCTTTAAGCTGTACATCCAGCGGCAGACTGCTGGCGAAACCATTTATATAATATTCCACAGTCTCCAGTCCCTCGGGCTCGATAAACAACTGATGGGTATTCTTATCTTTAAAAGTTACAATTTTGTCCTCTATACTTGGGCAATACCTTGGACCCCTTCCTTTAATAACTCCGGTAAACAAAGGACTATGTTTCAATCCCTTTCTCAATTCTTCATGAACCTTTATATTTGTATGTGTAATATAGCAACTCCTTTGCTCTCTGTTTATAGCTACTTCGCCAAGATAAGAAAATGATCTTCCCTCGTTATCTCCTTTCTGTTCCGTCATAACTGAAAAATCAACTGTTCTGCCATCTACTCTGGCACTGGTTCCAGTTTTCATCCTTTCGACCGTAAATCCCATTTCAGCAAGTTGATCACTCAATCCGCCCGACGCCTGATCTCCTGATCGTCCTCCCTTTATCCTCCTTAAGCCTACATGCATCAAACCATTTAAAAATGTACCATTTGTCAGAATTACTGCTTTAGCAAAAAATCTAGTGCCAAATACTGTTTCGATACCTGCAGCTTTATTACCATCAATTAATAATACCTGAGCCTGTTCCTGCCAGATATGCAAATTATCTGTATTCTCCAGTATTTTTCTCCACTCGACAGTAAATCTCTGTCTGTCGCATTGTGCTCTTGGGCTCCACATTGCAGGACCTTTGGACCTATTCAGCATCCTGAACTGTATACAACTGCTGTCAGTTACAACTCCGCTGGCTCCCCCGAGGGCATCTATCTCCTTTATTATTTGTCCCTTTGCGATACCTCCCATCGCGGGATTACACGACATCTGGGCTAACTTAGTCATATCCATTGTTATAAGAAGAGTGTTTAAACCCATCTTTGCAGCTGCATATGCAGCTTCACATCCTGCATGGCCTCCGCCCACAACAATAATATCGTGTTTAAAATTCATTAAAATTTCTTAAAATATTCATTCAGGTTTTTATTCTCCAACTTTCTCATAATTTCTATTTCTTCTTTTTTCTTGTCATTATAACCACACAGGTGCAATACTCCATGTATCATGACTCTTAAGACTTCAGATCTTAAACTAACATTATAGTTATGTGAGTTCTCCCGAACTCTTTCAATGCTTATATATATCTCACCAATAACCTCCTCACAAATGTTATAATTAAATGCAATAACATCTGTATCTGAATCTTTACTCAGAAACTCCTTATTAATCTTCCTTAAGCTTTTATCTGTTGTAAAAATAAAGTTAAGGTCACCCGGAACCAATTTTTCATTCCTGATGACCTTTTCTATGAATTTTTTGGTCTTGTCTGCTTCCTTAAGCCTGAATTTTATTTCGTCATAATAAATTTTTGTGCTCAAACATTTACCTCCTTGAATTTCATAGTCACACTATTTCCCTTATCATTAAAACTAATTGCATCAGCAAGTTTTTTCATCAGGAACACTCCCCTGCCGCTTAACTCCTCAATGTTTTCAGGCATTGTCGGATCTGGTATCGTCGTGGGATCAAATCCCTTTCCCTCGTCAGTAACTTTGACACTCATTTCATTTCCTTTGATGGATATCTCTATATTAACGAATTTCTCCGGATTTGCTTTGTTCCCGTGAGTTATTGCGTTATTAACAGCTTCGAGAGTTGCGACCAGGATTTTCCCATAATTATCCTGCTTTATCCCGAGCTGGTTCGTAATTTCATCAACAGCATTTTCCACAACTCGTAAATTAGTCATTCTGGATTCTATCCGGAGCTGTTTTAATATTTTTGACATAATTTATCCTCAAATTCTATATTGGTTATTTCAGATATGCAATTTCTACTTTTTTTTCGAAATCCACAATTCCGGATCAATTTTTGATTTCTCTTCAAATATCATAAATTTTAGAATTGCTTTATTTCCATCCTCTTCATCTAAGAAAACATTTCCCAGCAACTGCTTAGTTTCAACCTTATCTCCTGTCTTAACCTTTACATTTACAATGTTTTGATAAACAGTAAAATATTTTCCATGCCGAATGATAACAGCTATATTGGCTCCCGGTATTAACACAACTCTTGCTACCTCACCTGAAAAAACTGCCCTTACATTAGTTTGTCCCGAACTAGTAATTTCTATTCCAGGATTGTTTTCCGTTACATATTTTAACACCGGGTGATTCTGAACTCCAAACTTGCTGGTAATAATCCCTGATTCGACAGGCCACGGTAGTCTTCCCCTGTTTTCTGCAAAATTTTCGCTTTTCAGTCTTTCTTCAGGTGTCAACTCTGTCCTTGTACTCCTCCTCCTTTCTTCCTCAATCATCTTCGCAATCTCATTTTCAATCCTTCTAGCTATCCTTTTTCTCTCTTCAAGCTCCTTTTGAAGCTGCTTTTCCTTGCTGCTTAGCGCCCGGACAATTCTTTGTTTTCTGTTCTGTTCTACCTGAAGCAGACTTTTCTGCTGCTCCTGTTTTCCTTTCAGGTCAGACATAACTGAGAGATCATTTAATAATTTCTTTTTTGATGTCTCCACCTGTTCTTTCAGCTCTGTTATTATTTCTGATTCCTTTCGTCTGTATTCTGCTATCTGCTGAAGGTATTTTATTCTCTTATATCCCTGATTAAAATCCCTTGCTGATAAAATATAGCCAAGTTCATTTCCTCCTTTCCTTAACCTATATGAATTTACAATAGATCTTGAATAATCCTCTTTCAATATATTAAGGTCATTCTCCATCATCTCAATAGCCAGATTATTAAGATCTATCCTGTTCATCAGCAAAGAGATCTCTTCCTGCAAACCTTTAATTACATTCTCTCTAAGGTTTAATTTATTTCCTATAATCTTCAATTCACTCAGACTTTCACTTTTCTCCTTTGCAGTTGTTTTCAGCAGGTTATCCACAAAGGCGATTTCCTCCATCGTTTTCTTCCGATCTTCCTCCAGTTCAGCTTTAGTCTGTGCTGAAGTTAAGTAAAATATATTTAACAATATTAATACTAACAGGCTCCTCATCTGATCTTTATTACATCATATCTGTTCCCCGGAATAAACTCAATTCTGCCCTGCCAGTTCAATTCAATCTTGCCGACGTTAAAAGATATTGTTATTCTTGCATCATGTCCTGGTGAATCAACATCAATTCTTGTGGGAATTAAAACAGTTCCAGCTCTTTTAAAATTTCTGAACCGAATATATATATTGTCAGCCTGCTGTTCTCCTTCAAACAAAACAGAAGTTGTCTTAAATCTATCACAGTCAATATTATATTCCAACCTTCTTGCTTTATAAAAAGTCTCCCGCCTGTATATCCCATTCGTACATGCAACTGTACTTTCCTGGTTCATATCT